>NZ_CFIDRX010000125.1:0-13196 GCF_984433645.1 Marisediminitalea sp. | reverse complement strand
CAAATTCAAACCGGTCGAGCTGGCCGCGTTCTGATTATTGTGCCAGACACGCTCATTCACCAGTGGCTGGTTGAAATGCTACGCCGGGTAAATCTGGCCTTCGCTATTTACGATGAAAGCCGTTGTGTGGCACTGGAAGAAAGTGAAGAAGGAAGCAATCCGTTCGATAACGACCAGCTCATACTATGCGGGCTAAACTGGCTGACTCAACACCCTAAACGCCAGCAGCAAATTCAGCAAACAAGCTGGGATCTCATGGTTGTGGATGAGGCCCATCACCTGGCCTGGTCGGCTGATGCGCCTTCGGAAGAATACCAGTTGGTAGAGCAATTGGCTCAGGCCACGCCCGGGGTGTTACTGCTTACCGCTACACCTGACCAATTAGGTCATGAAAGCCACTTTGCCCGTTTGCGCCTGCTCGACCCAGCGCGCTTTTATGACTATGCAACGTTCCTTGAGGAAGAGTCACAATACGCCGCATTAGCAGACGCGGTTGCTCCACTGATTGATGGTGAACCATTAACAGATGACGCCTATAAAGCGCTGCAGGCACTGGCCCCGGAAATCGTTAGTCAGTTTGACGATGTAAATGACACCGCGTCCCGCGACGCTTTACTGCACCAGCTAATTGACTGTCACGGTACCGGCCGATTGTTGTTCCGCAACCGACGCGCTGCCATCGAAGGCTTTCCAGCAAGGCAATTACACAGCTATGCGCTACCCCGCCCGGATTGCTATCCGGTAGACGCCATTGATTCGTTGTCTTCGGCACTGTTTCCGGAGCGCCAGCCTGGATTAACAGAGCAGTGGCTAAATGAAGACCCAAGGGTCAGCTGGTTACTCGAATTCTTGCCGACGGTCAAACCCGCCAAAGTATTACTGATTTGTGCAAGTGCAGCCACTGCCCAGCAGTTAGCCGAAACCATTCGGGTTAAAACCGGCATAAGACAGGCGGTGTTCCACGAAGGTATGAGCATTGTGGATCGCGACAAAGCGGCTCACTACTTTGCTGACCCGGAAGACGGCGCGCAGATATTATTGTGTAGCGAAATCGGCAGTGAAGGCCGTAATTTCCAGTTCGCTCATCATCTGGTGTTATTCGACTTACCGCTTACGCCGGACCTGTTGGAACAGCGCATTGGTCGACTGGACCGAATAGGGCAAACTCAGGATGTGCAGATCCATGTACCGGTTATCGAGCACTCCGCTCAGGCCGTGCTGCTGAAGTGGTATCACGAGGGTCTGAATGCATTCGAGCAAACCTGCCCGACTGGTGGTAAAGTTTATGAAGACGTGGAAGAAATGCTGATCACTGCGTGTTTGATGCCAGACGATAGTGCATTGATTGACACGCTGGTAAGTCAGAGCCATACCCTGAACAACGAATTGAAAGCCAAACTCGACGCAGGGCGTGACAAACTGCTGGAGCTTAATGCTGCTGGGGTAGGCAGGGTAGATAGCCTGTTGGAGCAAATCATAGCCCGGGACAGCGCCGCCGATTTACCCAAGCTGGCAGGCCGTTTGTTTGACTCTATCGGTATTGCCCAGGAAGAAAAAGGCCAGGACTGTTTTATTCTGCGTCCGACTGAGTCGATGATTGGCCACCTGCCAGGACTGGATCCGGAAGGTATGACCGTGACCTATCGTCGTCGTACCGCCACTACCCTGGAAAATGTGCATTTCCTGACCTGGGATCACCCGCTTATTCACAACGCCATTGAGTTAGTACTTACTGACGTTCATGGTAAGAGCAGCGTAGGCTTTATTGCTGACAAAGATCAGCCTAAAGGGGCATACTTTGTCGAAACCCTGTTTGTGCTGTCGGGTAAAGCCCCCGCAAAGTTGCAATTAGAGCGTTTCCTGCCACCCACGCCCATTCGCCTGTGTTTGGATGTAAAAGGTCAACATACCGAACTGTTAAACCAGTCGCTCAGACCCGTTGGCCGTAAAATTGCCCAGCAGTTAATTCAGGCACTGACACCACAACTGCAACAGCTACTGGAACGCGCCCGGGATCAGGCCCATCAGCACGCCAACCATATTTTGCAGGACGCGTTGCAGCGCATGCAGCAGTCGTTGGGCAGTGAGGCACAACGGCTAAAAGACCTGCAAAAGCAAAATCCAGCGATTCGCGACAGTGAAATTGAATTCATCGAACAGCAAATCGCTGCGCTTACCGACGTGCTACAAAACTGCGATGTGCAATTAGACGCCGTTCGCATACTGGTGAGCAATCCGTGAGTGCCAACCCGGACTTTGTCTACAATCCGCCGGTTTCACCTTACCTGAGCTTGTTGTACCACGATGACGACATTATCGTAGCGAACAAGCCCAGCGGGTTGTTAACCGTGCCAGGTAAGGCCATTGAGCATCGCGACTCACTGGCCTCACGGATTCAAACTGTCTTTCCCCAAGCGCGCATTGTGCACCGCCTCGACATGGCGACCTCCGGAGTGATTGTGATTGCCCAACACAAAGCCAGTCACAAGCACCTGTCCCGTCAGTTCGAAACACGACATACGGCGAAACGCTACTTCGCGCGTGTACTGGGTGTGCCTGAACAACCCAGTGGTGAGGTCAACTTACCGCTCATTTGTGACTGGCCCAACCGCCCGAAACAAATGGTTAGCCATGAGCACGGAAAACCCGCCCTAACGCATTATCAGGTTATTAGCGCATCAGACGATGAAGCGCTAGTGGAGCTTCGCCCTGTTACCGGTCGTTCTCATCAGCTACGGGTGCATATGCTTGCTTTAGGCCACCCCATTCTGGGCGACAGGCTTTACAGCCCGCCTGAGGGGTTAGCAAAAGCAAGTCGGTTACAGTTACACGCAGAGTCGTTAATCATTACGCACCCCACTCGCAACGAACAGATGTGCTTTTCAGCGCCCTTGCCCTTTGGCAACCATACGCCTTCGCCGTTTAGTGCAGACAAAGATTAACTTTTACCCTGTTCTGCCGATACAACTATACTGATAATCACCTCAGTCATTGAACGGGTAAATGCAAATAACCAAAGTCATAATTCTCTTATCTGCGCTGTGCATGAATGCAATGGCGTGGACAGCGTATGGTGCTGTGGCTGACGATATTGCGCGCTATTTTCCCGAACAGCAAATTACCCAATTAACTGTGTTGGATAAGCAAATTCCAGCGGTGACACTGGCTTCCAGGCACCCGTTAAGCCGCGGTGTAGCGATTGTTCTAGTCGACGCTGAATCCCAGTCTCTTAATCTGGATGGTGGGCTCATTCTGGCCGACACGCTTACTGAGAAAGGCTGGCATTGTTTACTCATTCCGGTTGAGCGCCCTGCTGTTACCCCTTCAGACACGCCAGATGCGCCGCCTAAGCCTATTGATAACACCACCAGCATGACACCGGACTACGACAGTTTTTATACCAGCATACTGGGGCTAACCAATGCTGCATACGGCTATGCACAACAACATCGCGGCTACACATTTGTGATTGCGGAAGGCATGACCAGCGCAGTACTCATAGATGCATTTCAACGTGGAGCCCTGGACATGCCTGACACCTTGGTTAGCCTCGGCGCGTTTTGGCCCGAGCATGACAAAAATCAGCAACTGATCGACTGGCTGGCGCAAAGCAGTTACCCTGTTCTTGACCTGAATATGCCGATGCTCAGCCAATGGCAATCATTCACGGCGGATGCCCGTCAGACTGCCGCCAAAGTCAGCCTGAAACGTCACTACCGACAGCGCCAACTGTTCCCCACTGTCGGACTAGGTAATGCGGGCGCATCACTACCCAACCCAACCGGCGCCTGGCTTGGACAGGAAATATACAGCTGGTTGAGATACTTAGGCTGGTAGTTATTTTCTTTAATACCCTCGTTGTGAACTTTGTTCACAATTTGCAGCTTTCTGACAATATTGAACTATACTCACAGAGTGTTGAATTCTTGGAACAGCGGCGTGAGCATTACTCCATTTATTGAAGAAAAGTCCCGTCAGTTGTGTTGTTACCTGCAAGCATTCTGGAATGGCGCGCTTGACTATCGCGAGCTCAATTATTTCTTTTGGGACACGCTGGAAGAATGGTCGTTGTATCGCTGTGAAGATTCTGAGCCTTATTCTCACAGGGAAAGAGTCTTTTGGCATTTGTTGCACCAGATTCACTACTGGCGTGACGAACAGCTGCTACACGACACCATTTTGCGAGACGAATTGAAGCAGTGCGTGCGGTTTCTTCAGGGCGGCGCGGTCTTTCCGTTTGACTGCATTGGCATCAGACCTTAACGGGCATAAAGGGGTAACCATTCCCCTTTTACCTGTCTCGCATCACAGGCTACAGTTTACTGGACTTGTTACCTCGCTTCATACATGATCACATTCATCAGGTCATAATCCATCGGTGAGGAAGGGATTCGGTGTCCACCACATTTGCTTCATTTCGCGACAAGCGTTTGATCAGCGTTTTTCTATTTGGCATTGCCAGTGGCTTCCCCTGGCTGATGATTGGTTCAGTATTATCCGCCTGGCTCAAAGACGAGTCCTTGTCCCGGTCCGCCATTGGCCTGTTCGGTGCCATATTTGCAGTTTATTCATTTAACTGGCTCTGGGCGCCCCTTATCGACCGTATCAAACCGCTTTTTTTAGGTCAGCGGCGAGGCTGGATCGCTCAGATGCAGTGGGTCATTATTGGTTGCTGTCTGTGGATGTCGAGTCTCGATGCGCAGGTTGATTTATTCTATATAGCTCTGTGCGGACTGTTCATTGCAATTGCGTCGGCAACGCAGGATATTGCTATTGATGCTTACCGGATTGATGTCATCGGTGAGCAGGAAAAAGACACCATGTCTGCAGCTTCATCTCTGGCTACAGCCGGGTGGTGGACAGGCTATGGCGGCCTGGGTGCAATTCCTTTTTTGTTAGCCGATTTGCCCGGCTGGCACTGGCAAATGATTTATTTGGTGCTGGCCGCAATAATGGTGATGTGTTTTATTGCCACCCTGTTGGCTAAAGAACCGGATATCGACCGCGACGCGTTGTTGCGCGAAGCGAAAGCGCGATACAGTGCACTGGCTGGTGATTCGCAGTCAGCCTTCAACAAGCTTTCTGCATGGTTGCTGCTCACTCTGATAGAGCCATTCCGCGAATTTTTTCAGCGAAGCGGCGCCAGGCTGGCCGTCAAACTACTGTGCTTTATTTTTCTGTTTAAGATTGGTGAGGCCTTCCTCGGTCGAATGAGTATCGTGTTCTACAAGGAAATAGGATTCAGCAATACCGAGATTGGCACCTACTCAAAATTGCTTAATTGGTGGGTCACTATCATCTTTTCGATATTAGGCGGCATGGTAAATATCCGCTATGGTATTTTCCGGGGGTTACTCATTGCGGGTATTGCAATGGCAGCCAGTAACCTGTTGTTTGCTTTAATGGCTGTTGTGGGACCACACAAAGGCTGGTTTGTGGTCACAATTATTCTGGACGGCTTCACCTCTGCATGGGCAACCGTGGCCATGGTCGCGTTTATATCCTTGCTGTGTAACCGTGCCTTCTCTGCAACACAGTATGCACTGATGGCGTCATTGAGCGTGCTAAGCCGCACTTTGCTGGCATCTAGTAGTGGTATGTTAGTAGATGGGCTAGGAGGAAACTGGGCGCTGTTCTTTGTGATCACGGCACTGATGGTGATCCCGAGCCTGATAATTTTAACGTCACTGAAAGATAAAATTGCAGAAGTGGAAACGTCACGATAAGCCCCGCTTATCGTGACTGTCAGCAAAGACTATAAACTCACCGCCTGATTACGGCCGCCTTCTTTAGCTTTGTAAAGAGCCTGGTCAGCGCGGTCAAGCCATTGCATCTCGTTGTCGAATGATTCGTTAAACTCTGAAAGCCCCAGGCTAACTGTGAATGTAATACTCTGACCTTCATGCTCAACCACAGTAGCCTCAGCTGCGCGACGAATACGCTCAGCGACCTGTAACGCATCATCCAGTTTTGCGTCGGTCAGGATCACGGCGAACTCTTCCCCACCGTAACGGCCGGCTAAATCGGTTTCACGAACGCACTGCTTAATCACGTTGGCCAAAGCCTGAATGACTTTGTCTCCAGCCTGATGGCCGTAAGTGTCATTCACTAATTTAAAGTGGTCGATGTCCAGCATAATTGCGGTTTCGGGCGCACCCCGTCGTCTGGCTAGTTTAAACTGCTTTTCAAATCGCTCTTGCCAATAGCGTCGGTTATAGAGGCCTGTCAGCCCATCCAAACGGCTCACATTGGTAAGCTTTTCGTTCAGGCCTTCGATATGCAAGCGGCCTGTCGCCTGGTCGGTTACGTCATACACCAGCATACACAAACGCTCTACTTTGCCGGTCAGTGATGACAGCGGAAACAAAGTCACGTTCTGGTACATGAAATCCAGCTCAGAGGTGATCGGGCGGTTACAACCAAACTTGAATAAATAAGGTCGCTGTTCCCAAATTAAAAATACCGGTGTTTTCAAATTGAAAACCGGATCGGCTTTGACTTTCAACCAATCGGCACTGATTTCCGGAAAACTGTCGAACAGACAGGTACCAACGATTTGACTGGGACGCAGGTTACTGTGGTTTTCCATAAACTGGTTCCACACTTCAACCTTAAATTCCCTGTCCAGTACCACAATACCCACTTCCAGTGAACTGAGCAGGTCGTGCATCCAGTGCTGGCGGCTTAATTCTTCTAAAACGTCAGATGTCACGGTTTACTCCTCAATATCAACCAGTCTAGAGTAAATGCGTTCCATTGATGTATCAGGGAACAGCAACAACAAGTCAAAATGAATATTCTTATGCTTTATGGCGTAGCCAATCTCGATCGCCATGATGCGTTGCCAGCGTTGTTTGGTCGTGGTTAACATGCTATCGAGGTCACGGTTGCGCCCGAGAATAATCGGTGAACTGTGGCTAAACGTAACATTGAGTTGGTCAGATAACGCATTCAAACAAGCACCAATCAGAATATTCGAAATATCCATCAGTGCTTCCAGCTGAGCTGGCGCGGCACTTAACTGATCGTAATTGAGCAGCTCAACGATATTGTCAAAATCCGTGTCGTTGAAAATTACCAATGCTTCGCCATTGATACCGGCACTCACAAAGCCTTTTGACACCGCCGACACACTGTTGTTGCGATTCACTTCTGCTATCGCCATATGCAGTTCGTTATTTTCGATGACGTTAACGTTGGGAATAGGCAGGTCAATAAATTCGCCTAACAAGCTCGCCAGGTTCTCACCCGCGCGCCCCATGGCAACGTTCACCATTTCCCGGTAAGCATCGAACTTTTCGTTCTCACTGCTGGCTGCCAACAGGTTTACTTTCTTGCGTTTCTCCGCGTTGCCGTCGCCGGTGTAAATGCCGTATTGCTTGAGCAACGTGATCAACTTTTCGTTGTCGATCGGTTTACGGATAAAGTCCAGTGCCCCCATGGCTAACATACGCGAACGCGCTTCTTCCTGCACATCACCAGATACCACAATAACCAGACAAGGCAGATCTTCACGCCGAATAACGTCCATGGTTTCATAACCATCCATCACCGGCATATTAAGATCGAGAAACATCACATCGCCATTGCCCGCGCGGATTTGTTCCAGCGCTTGCTCACCGTGTTCTGCATAATGGATATCGACATCCCAGCCATCCGGGATGGAACGCGCCATTTGTTTTCGCGCAAACCCTGAATCGTCACAGATTAATACGTTCGTTTTGCTCATTCCCTAAAGCCTTATATTGCGACCGGCGCCTTGATGTGAGGGTGGGCCTGATAGTTTTCCAACGTAAAATCGTCGTAGGTAAACCCAAAAATATCTTTCACTTCAGGATTAATCCGCATTTGCGGACGCGCAAATGGCTCTCGGCTTAACTGCAGATCAGTTTGTTCCAGATGGTTCAGGTATAAATGCGCATCACCCAGTGTATGAATAAACTCACCAGGCTCAAGATCGCAAACTTGTGCGACCATTAAAGTCAGTAACGCATAGCTGGCTATATTGAAAGGCACGCCAAGGAATACATCACCGCTGCGCTGATACAGCTGACAGGATAACTTGCCGTCCAGCACGTAGAACTGAAATAACGTATGGCAGGGTGGCAGCGCCTGTTTTCCATTTGCCGCATTCTCTTTGGGGGAGACTGAGGTATCGGGCAGAACAGCCGGATTCCACGCACTGACAATCAAGCGACGTGAATCCGGATTTGTTTTAATTTGTTGAATGACATCACTGATCTGGTCGATAACTTGTCCATCGGCGCCAGTCCAGCTGCGCCACTGGTGACCGTAAACCGGGCCCAGTTCACCCTCATCAGTTGCCCACTCATCCCAAATTGAGACACCGTGCTCTTTCAGATAGGCGATGTTAGTTTCGCCCTTCAGGAACCAAAGTAATTCATGGATGATCGAGCGGAGGTGACATTTTTTGGTGGTAACCAGCGGGAATCCATCTGCCAAATCAAAGCGCATTTGATACCCAAACACGCTAATTGTACCGGTACCCGTGCGGTCTTCTTTTTTAATTCCATGCTCTTTCACATGGCGCATCAACGCTAAATATTCTTTCATAATTTGAATTTATTCTAGTTTTGTTTTGCCTGTGCGGTAGCAACGCTACCCTTGCGGTAAGCCATCACCATTAACCATAATCCGGCAAGGATCATCGGCAGACATAGTAGTTGCCCCTGGCTCAACCCTATCTGATACAAACCTATATGTGCATCGGGTTCTCTGAAATACTCTACAATGAATCTAAACGCACCATATCCGACCAGAAACAGACCTGCGACAGCACCAGTAGGACGAGGCCGTGCAGAGTACAGCCACAGAATAATAAACAACAATACGCCTTCCAATGCGAACTCATAAAGCTGTGACGGGTGTCTGGGTTCAGGGCCTGCGCCTGGAAACACAAAAGCCCAGGGCACATCGGTTTTACGCCCCCATAATTCCGCGTTCAAAAAGTTACCGATTCGTCCGGCACCCAGCCCAATCGGCACCAGTGGCGCAATAAAATCTCCGACTTCCAGCAAAGAGCTGTTTAACCGCTTTGCCTGCCAAACCATTGCGCCAATAACGCCAAGCAGACCACCGTGGAAGGACATTCCGCCGGTCCAAATTTTAAATAAATAGGCGGGATCACTGATAAACATGTCCCATTGATAGAAGAAGACATAGCCCAGGCGACCGCCAATGATGACACCGACAAATCCCCAAAACAGCAAATCACTGAGCTGCTCCTGATTCCAGGGTGACTGCGGCAGGCGTTTTTTTGCTAACAAATAAGCGGCAATAAAGCCCACCAGATACATCATGCCATACCAGCGAACACTCAATGGTCCCAAGCTGACAATAACAGGATCGATATTTGGAAAAACCAGATACTCTGTTCCACCCATGTAACTATTCCATTCCCATAATCATGCGGATACTAACTAAGACCAGTATGCCGGCTAAAATCTTTTTCAATAAATCAGTGGGCATTGTTTGCCCCAACCTGGCACCAAAGCCAGCGGTAAACACCGAGGTAGCCATAATGCCCACGCCGGCAGGTAAATAAACGTAGCCCAGCGCCCAATCGGGCAGCTGCGGTAAACCCCAACCTGCAATAATAAAACTGCCTGTGCCGAACAAGGCTATTACCAAGCCACTTAGCGCTGCGCAGCCAATAGCCTGTCGGATCGGTACCTGAAACCAGACCAGGGCTGGTACCAGTAATGCGCCGCCACCAATGCCCATCAGAGCAGATATGATCCCGGTTACTAACCCCACCGCAACCAAAATTGCGGGCGTTGCAACGAAGCGCGACGCTTTGCGCTTGCCGAAAACCATTTGTGCAGCAATGCCGATAACCAATACAGCAAACACAGTTTGTAGCAAATCAGCCGGCATCAGGCTTGCTATTTGTGCCCCGGCAATTGCGCCAAACGCAATACCCGCGCCACACCAGAGAATTACCCGCGGTACAATATTACCCAATTGGTAATGTGCTCTGGCAGAGAAGAAACCTGTCACAATAATCGTAAATAACGACGTGGCAATTGCCATTGGCATAGCCAGTTGTGCGTCGATATTGCCTACGCTGGTCATGAGTGCTGTCAGCACGGGTACGATGATTAGACCGCCTCCGATGCCCAGCATACCGGCAAGTGTTCCGGTTAACATACCAAGCGCCATACAACTCAAGAATATGATAATTAGCGCATCCACCAGCTCACTCCTACTTTTCGGCAGCAAGCATATCACACTTCGTCAGACGTGTTGTGTCAGTTTTTTAACACGCCCTGCCAAAAATTTGTCGCACTGTAAGCGCTATCAAATCATACTTTATTGAGAATGAGAATAGGGGTTAGGAACCCGCCCTGACCAGGCCTCCCAGCCCGCGCTTTTCAAGGTATTGATTGATGTGGTGGTAGACTTCTTCGTAGCTGTCTGATGTTAGCGCACACGACAGCAACGATTGCGCTTCAGTGAGGTTAACGTTGCGGATCACCCAGTTAATTTTACGCAGGTTGAAGGCATTCATACTAAGCTTGCGATACCCCATGCCCATCAGTAATACCGCGCCACCCGGTTCGCCGGCGATTTCGCCACAAATCGATACCGGTACCTGATGCTGGTCGGCTTGCTTAACAATGTCGTACAGGGCCGACAACACAGCGGGGTGATAGCTGTTGTATAAACTGGCGACACGGGAATTGTTTCGATCCACTGCCAGTAAATACTGGGTTAAATCGTTGCTGCCCACCGAGAAGAAATCGACTTTCTTGGCGAGTTGCGGCAGTTGATAAAGCACCGATGGCACTTCGAGCATAATCCCCAGACGCGGGCGATGCAGCGTTACATTCTGATGTCTGGCTTCTTCTTCAACTTCAAAGAAAGCCTGTTCAACCAGGCGGCGTGCTTCATTTACTTCTGCCACACTGGAAATCATAGGCAGCATGATACTGAGGTTTTTCAGCCCGATACTGGCGCGTAACATGGCGCGGATCTGTACCAAGAAGATTTCCGGATGATCCAGAGTTAAGCGAATCCCCCGCCATCCCAGGAACGGATTTTCCTCTGTTATCGGAAAATACGGTAACGGCTTATCGCCCCCGACATCCAGTGTCCGCATCGCGATTTCACTGTTAGGTGCACTCTCCAGAATTTTCCGGTACAAGGCAACCTGTTCGCTTTCCGACGGAAAGCGCTCGCGTAACATAAAAGGTATTTCGGTGCGGTAGAGACCAATCCCTACCTGACCAGATGAGGCCGATGCGGTTTCCAGTTCGGTAGATAGGCCCGCATTGACCATTAGTGATACATGACAGCCATCTTGTGTCTCACAGGCTTCGCCGGCTTCACTGTCGATGCGCTCAGACAGGACGCGCTCTTCTTCAATTAACTGACTAAATTCAGCGCGAATGGCTTTTTCAGGTGAAACAATGACTTCACCGGCGTAACCGTCGAGCAAAATTTCCTTGTGCTCTAACAGCGTAGGCGACACATTCTGACAGCCCATTACTGCAGGCACACCCATGGCACGGGCTAAAATGGCGGCATGTGAGTTATTCGAACCTCTGACCGAGATAATCCCAGCTAAGAACTCTCGGGGGAATTCCGCCAACATGGGGGCTGACACCTCTTCTGCCACCAATATACAGGCTTGTTGCGGACGGTCGCGGTCGGTAACCGCTTTACCTTTCACTTCTGCCAGGATGTTCAGCAAAATCCGGTTCGACAAGTCAACAATGTCGATGGCCCGTTCCTGCATGTACGGGTCTTCCATTGCTTCAAACCGGGCAGCATAGGCTTCTACAACCAGTTTGAGTGACGACGCTGCATCCCAGCCTTCGCGAATTTTGGTTTCGACTTCTCGCCCAAGACTATTGGCGTCGAGCAACTGGTGATAAAGCTGAAAGATGGCCCGGACATCATCAGGCACCTGGCCTTCCAATCGGTCAGATAACGCCTCCACCTGCGTACGGGTAATTTCGACCCCTTTGCGGTAGTAGTCAATTTCCTGTTGTGTATTGTCGCTTTGCTTAACAATCCAGGTATTCAGTGTATAGGCAGCATGGGGAGAGTATCCCACGCCCATTGCCAATCCTGGCGAACCTGGAATCCCACGAACGTTCTTTTGCATCGCGCCGACATACATACCCGCATGCGGGTTCAGTGCCCCACGGGTTTCGGCATTGGAAATCTCAAGCGCAATCTGTGCAGCCAGCGTAACCAGAAACGCTTCTTCATCTTCGCTGAATTTGCGCATGGCGCTTTGCTGCATAGTAATAACGCCCAGCACCTTGCGCTGGTGAATAATGGGAGTACCCAGGAAAGCGTTATAATGCTCTTCTTTAACTTCAGGATAATGTTTAAAACGCGGGTGCTGGTGGGCATTTTCAATATTTAGCGGTTCTTCGCGCTGACCAACCAGGCCAATCAAACCTTCAGAAAAACCAATTCGCACGCGTTCAACGGCATCTGCTGCCAGGCCATCGGTGGCCTTTAATATGAATTCCTGATTGGTGTAGTCGGCAAGGTAAATGGAGCAGGAGTCAACCTGCATGGTTTCTTTAACTCTGACAGCGAGGCGAAACAAAGCATCGGTTAACCGGGGTATTTGGTTAACCTCCTGAACAATGCTTTTTAAGACAGTAAGAATACTGCCCTTTTCACCTCGTGTTCCCGCCACACTTTTCCTTTAGCCGCGACGCCGGCGACGATTCTGCTTTGACTGATTATTATAGCGGGGTTGCATATTCATAACGGTGCCAGAAAACTCTTTCATCACACGTCGATATACGTCCCGTTTAAACGACACTACATTTCGAATCGGATACCAGTAGCTTACCCAGCGCCAGTCATCAAACTCCGGGTGGCCGGTTTTGAGCACGTCGACTTCCTTTTCATGGCAGTCGAGCTGCAATAAAAACCATTTCTGTTTTTGTCCGATGCAAACAGGGTTACTGCCTTGGCGAATTAACCGCTTTGGTAGTTTGTATCTCACCCAGTTGCGCGTCACATTCATAATGCTAACGTCTTTGGGTGTGAGGCCGACTTCCTCATTCAGCTCTCGATACATTGCCTGTTCTACAGTTTCCCCTTCATCTATTCCGCCTTGAGGAAACTGCCATGAATGCTGACCATAACGCCTTGCCCAAAATACTTGACCCATTTTGTTGCAAATCACTATGCCCACATTCGCA
>NZ_CFIDRX010000124.1:0-13229 GCF_984433645.1 Marisediminitalea sp. | reverse complement strand
TTCACCTGGCTGGATGCTGAAATGACCAAAACGCAGGACGGCCTGTTAGACGGTAAAACCGCAATCGGCGTACCTGAGCTTCAACTGAATGTGAATGTTGAGTGGGATGTGGTTGCTGTACCTGGTCTTACTCTGGACGCGCGTGCAGCCTATACCTCAGAGCAATACGCCAGTGCAGACAACAGTCTGGAAGTTGATGCATCGAACCGCTTTGATATTGGTGCGCGTTACAGCTTCCTGGTTGGTTTGACCGACATCACGCTGCGTGCTCGCATCGACAACGTGTTCGACAGCAATTACTGGGCCTCTGTTGGTGGTTATCCTGGTTCTAATTATCTGGTGCTGAGTGAACCGCGAACGGTTAAGCTATCGGCGTCAGTGAGCTTTTAATAGGTAAACCATGATGTTATCTCTCGCTGCCTTCGCCGGCAGCGCTTTTGCGGTTGGGCTGTTTTATGCAGCCTGGCGCACCCATCAGCCTAATACCGGGCGACTCATGAAAGGCTTTGCGGTTGGTTTGATGCTGGTCAGCCTTTGGCTATGGTGTCTTGAACACGGGCCTGAACTGGGCACCTGTTACGCCGTTGTGGCGTTTTCACTGCAGGCCTGGACCTGGATTTACCTCGCCAGACAGCGCATAGACAAAGATATCAAGCGGGTTGTGCTGCCCTTTGAGTCGGGTATGCAATGGCCGGGCGCCAGTCACTTAACGCTACGCTTGCTGAAAGCCGCTGCCTGTATATTTCTTTGCGCCATAAGTGCCATGCTACTCACCGTTGTGTGGACCACGACTTTGCCCGTGGACAGGGTGGACCAGATTGCATTGGGCATATACACCATGCCAGTGTTGTGGGGGGCGTTTGTTTACTGGCTGTGTGCCGACAACACAGAGTGGCGACCGGTTATATCCGTCAGCGTCATTGGCGCGTTGAGTTATTTGCTAATTTACAGTGTTTAGTATGAAAATTTCGATTTCTCCCAACGCCAATAAAAATGCGTTAAAAAGCCATGCATGGATTGGGCTGGCCGTGAGTGTGCTGATGTACTGGGTGTGCTTTTCCGGTGCGCTTTCGGTGTTTTCACAGGAACTGCTGCGTTGGGAACAACCCCACATCGCAGACAACCTCGATTATTCACCTGACACCATTCAGGCTGCCTACGAGCAGTTTTTAACCATGCAAGGCGGCAGCGCGGAAGGCGATATTGTTGTGCGCTTGCCAACACAGGACCTGCCTCGTGCGCGTATTAGTGCAGACGGCGAGGTGTGGAACATTGCGCCTGATGGCACCTTGAGTGAACCTTCCAGTACCCCCATTACTGATTTGATTGTAGATTTGCATGTTGCACTGCATTTGCCTGAAGACACGGGCATGATGATAGTGAGTATGTTAGGGGCCATGCTAAGCGCACTGATTATTTCCGGGATCATTGCCCATAGGCGTATTTTTAAAGACGCATTTCGCCTGCGTACCGGCAATAACGAACAGCTAACTCAAGGTGATTTGCACAATCGAATGAGCGTGTGGGGACTCCCCTTTCATTTAATGATTGCGCTAACCGGTGTGTATTTTGGCCTGGCGTCGTTCCTCACGTCATTTTACGCCGATGCGCTGTATGACGGTAACAAAATGGATTTGTTTGCCGACATCTACGGTTCATCCATACAGGTAGAAGCGCAACCTCAGGTAGCGAACATAGCGGGGGCGTTGTCTGAATTAAAACGCATTGCGCCTGATACTCAGCCCATTTTCGTAACGCTCGAGAATGCCACGCGGGACGGCCAGTATATCTTATTGAGTTCGCAGCACATGGATAAGCTGATCTACGCTGAACAGTACCGCTTTGACTCCTACGGCAATTACATTAACAAAGTGGGGTATTCCGACGGCAAAGCCGGGCAGCAGGCGATTTTTTCGGTGTACCGCATTCACTTTGGCCACTTTGGGCCTGAAGCCATGAAAATCTTTTTCGGGTTAATGGGCTTCGCACTTACGATAATTTCGGTAACGGGAATAAACCTGTGGCTGGCAAAACGCCAGAAGCAGGATGTGCTAAACCAACTTTGGATGGGCACAGTGTGGGGAACGCCCATTGCAATGGTGATTGCCGCTATCACCTCTCTGGTTATCGGGCTGCCGACCAAGCCGGTTTTCTGGGTTGTATTAACGGCGGTGCTAATTGGCGCACTGTTGCAGAAAACCCTGGTTAAGACACACATGAGTTTGCTGAAAATACTTACGGCACTGCTTGTTTTATTGCCAGTCACGCATATCGTGGTGCATTACCCGGACGTTCTGGTGGCCAACTCACTGGTTATCGACACGGCATTCATTGTTTTTGCCGCTTGCGTATGGCGCTATCGCGTTTCCCGCATTCGCAAAGGATGGCTGAGCTAATCCGTTGGTTTATCGCTGTTATGAATTATGGCAGTTCCTTCGTGACTTGAGCAGGGAGAACTGTTGAACAATTACTTACAAGCTTACTGAATTGAAAGATAATATCGATAAATTTACTTTTTTGAAATAAATTGCACCTATGTTCGCAACTTACACTTATTGTGTGTTTAGTTTTTTCAATTCTCTATTCAAAGCATCCAAATTTATAGACAGACCTCTACGAGTTCCCCAGGTTGAAAGTACTCCCAACACAGATTCCGATATATGATTTTTCATTTTTTCGTGAAGACACCAATCCGAATACCAAGTCATTAGTTTCTCGTCGCCAGATGCTTTTACCTTGTCACTCTCACGTATCTCTATTGTTCTGATATAGGAGATAAAAATTTTTAGATTTATTATTGAGTGAAAAAGCCATTTTGCTTGTGCTTCTGTGGAGGATATTTTTCCTGAAGACATATACTTGCCTCCACCCCACATCATCATAGCTATGTTTCGAGGTAACTTAGTTCGTTGTATTATATTTTCTAAGTAGCGCATTTCAGTGCAAAACGACAACACAACAAACTCTCCAAGTCGCGTGATATTGTACTTCAAGTGCCCATCTCTAAAACGAACCCTTAGCCATCCACTCATAATCATCATTTTTAATGTAAACTCTAATGCGTCATCAGGAAGGAAGTACCCCAATTTTTGAAGGTACTCATCTATATCTTTTTGAGACTTATGAGTCGCAGAGTCAGTTGAGTTAAGCTCCTTAATTGTTTCATTATGACTATTGGTTAGTATTATCTGTAAAATTCTAATTTTGATTAGTAGATAAGGAATTTGTTCGCTATTTTTTGGAGAAAGTGAATAATTGAATATGTTGTCTATATAACCTCCACCGCTAAACTGAGTTCCTTTACTAAACCCTTCTTTTTCTTTTATTTTTAGCTCCCCTCCACTAGCGGACTGATAGTAATTTTCGAATTTCGAAGTATCACCCAGTATAAAAATTTCATGAATAATATGTATAGATAGTTCATCCTCTAAAAATTGCTGAGAACAAAATTTTTTCATTATTGAATCAAAGGACTCAATTTTATCGCTGGTACTATAAAGGTTTTTAATTCGGAAAAATAAGTGGCCAAATATAGCAAGTAAAAATGCAGTAACTCGACGATAGTTGTGGTTACACAGGTGGACAATTTGCTCATCATCGTGAAGGCCGAATGCATCTTTAATGCGCTCGACAATACTAATCACAGCCCGGTAAACTAACTCTTTATCTTGTTTAATATACTTCTTTTTTTTGTATTTTTTACAGAGAATAGATGCAATCCGATTGTAAATGGCATCTAAGCCCACTGGTAATAACTTCCTATTGACATGCCTGTTTTTCGCCCGATTTTCTCGCTCTGTGATGTTCATTTCAAAATATGCATGAGTACAGTTCCTAAGTGTCATTAGGGTGCGAATGTCGATCTTTATGTATGGAAGAGGGTTGATACATATCTGAGTGATTGCTTTGAAAGCTTCTTGTTGATTACCATCAGTTATACTTTCTAAAGTGAAGTTGTCAAAACCATCGAAAACGACTAAATATTTTAACCCTAATTTCCGCTGCATAAATGACAAAATGTCATTTAATTCTTCAATGTCTGTTCGTTTCGAAAGGTTTTCAACGAGTAAACTGGCTTCAACGTCTTTAGTTTCAAGCTCGAATAATTTTTTTATTAATGACGAATTATCTGCATCCAAAATTTCTAATGCAGCAGTGAAAAACTTTTTTCTCCATTTAAAGCTATTACACAAATAAGTTAATAGACCTACATAGACTTCATTTCTGAAGTATTTTATCCAGAAGCCATCTTCATGTACTTCAGTCATTACTGATGGCTCATAGTTAACTCGAGATACGATAATGCCCTCATTTTCAAAAGTTTCTTTTAAGCGCTTTAAGGCGAAGTCCAAGAAACTGCTTTTCCCGCTGCCAACTTTTCCACAGATAACCTGACAATAAGAGCGACCATTATTAGTGGGATTATTAACTTGCCTAACGAGATCTCTACTCCAATTTTTTATTGATACATAACTTTCGTTTATAAACTCATCTGAACTATTATGTTCTGCGCTTTCTATTAAATACTCTTTACCTCTGCTTCGACTCATTGGAATGCGGTATCCTGTCTGAGTATCACAAACGGCGCCTTTGTCATCCCATATGCCAATGACGTTATCTGTTAGGGTTTCATAAATTTCTTGTAGAGTTGGAGTATTAAAAAAATCAGTTTCGTAGCGCTTTTTGTTGTATTGACCAACACTCGAACTTACAAAATTTTCAGTTGCATCAATTTTTCTAAATATCAATGGCTCGTTAAAGCTATCCTTTATTGATGTTAGATCACGATTACCTTCAACGTTTGCGATCATATATGAATCTAAATTCATAGTGAAACCTCCAATACTCTGACGGCGCTTTGAAAAGATGTGTAGATAAACGCCGATACTGCTACAAGGTGCAAAATTGCGATTAATAGGCGCTTTTTCCTTCTTGTTACACCTTGAGCTCTTCTGCAGTCCCAATATACTTTTCGAATGCCCTCTCGCTGCATGCCTTCATTTGCTGGTTTAGATACACCTTCAACAAATTCATTAAGCTGTTCGACACCCATACCGATCTCTTCAAAGTGCTTGAAATTTCTTGTTTCTAAAAATATTGCTGGAGCTGACAATGACAACAGTTTTGAAAGTAAAATACACAACGCAGACACATATATTGTTGCAATAAATAGTGGTAGCTCGATTGTTACAGGCTCTGATGAGGAGAGTAGAAGATTAGAAGTAGTGATATACTGTACGATAACAGCAATTATTGGAGTAACAGTTAGCCAAATTGTAAGACTATTCGCAAACTTTGAATTATTAATTCTAAAAATGTATTCCCAATCAAATATGCGATCAAATAAATTTGTTACATTACTCATTGTTACTCCCTATCACACTGCTGTCCCTAAATAACACTCAAAACAATTTTCTATTGAACTCCTCAGCATAAATTTATTGTATTAAGTGATGTCGAAGGTAGATTTACTTTCTAGTGAAACTAATTACTAAGGTACGTCAATTGTCTTACTTTTTACAAATTTTAATTCTTAGTAGAGAGAATACTGTAGAAATAGGAGTGTGAATCGTTCCGCGTTTGTCGGAGGCTAATAATCTTGAGAGAATTAGCCAATGAACAAAAGAGTAACTGTAATCCCCTCAAAAAAGTAGTACCGGTTATTAGTTGGAAATTCCATTAAACAAAAAGGAGCTTTCTATACGTAAATCGAAATATACTGCTACCTAGATACTGGCGTTCCTCATGCAAAATTAAAATGGCTTGGTTTTTCAAGATTTTTGTCGCGAACACGGTATGAGCTTTGCTCAGTTTTACAAGTGGCGCGCCAAATCTGGTGGAATTACAGAGCCAATTGTTGCGATGTGGCGGTTTACCCGAAATAACGGCATCACAGAAGGCTTCCACAACAAAATGGAAATGATATCGAGAAGCGCGTATGGTTTTAGAAACTTCGAGAATTACAGAATTAGAGTAATGACCCATTGTGGATGGGATGGAATAATTAATAGAACAAGATGAATGCTGATCCCCCGTTTATGGGGTAGAGCCGGCGTTGGGTGTCACTTTAAAAGAGAGAAGTTGGTCGGTGTGAGAGGATTTGAACCTCCGACCCCTGACACCCCATGACAGTGCGCTACCAGGCTGCGCTACACACCGACCGAAAGAGTCGACAAGTGTACTTATTTTTAATGTGATTGCAACGCATAAATCTGGCTAATGAATTGATTGTTGGATAAATGTGCAACCAAATGTACTTTTCTCAGATTACGACGAAAAACGGCCGGGAAATCCGGCCGTTTACGTTTCTATAGAGATGCTTTATGTATCTGCGTTTTAAATTTCGTTTAATACGGAATTCGATTGTGAGCCCGGCTCTTCCACCGCAATGGGGACGAGACAGAGAAAGAGTCCCGGCTCACGAAACCTTATTGCAAATTACAACGCCTTGAATCGCACTGCGGCTCCACCGGCTGCCGACAAAAATAACTTGAGGCTGTCAGCACTGGTGACCTTTTGTTTCACAATCTCTATTTCGTACGGGTTAGTCTGCCAGTCCGTTCTTTTAGCATCTCTGTAAATTTGCGCTTCAAAAGTCTTACCCGGTTCCAGGAAATCCAGCTTAACGTTTACCGTGCGCGGATCTTCGTTAGTAATGGCACCTAAATACCAGTCGTTACCAGAATAATGGCGGTGCTGCTTCTCTTTACGCGCAATCACCACAAAATCCCCCACTTCACCTTGCAGCGCTATGCTCTTTTCCCAGTCGGTGGGCACGTCTTTAATAAACTGGAATGGCGCAGGCTTGGCTTCGTAGTTTTCTGGCAAATCTGCGGCCATTTGAATAGGACTGTAAATCACTACGTACTCGGCTAACTGCTTGGCAATCGTTGTATGAGGCCGCATGTATTTAGTACGACCATGTTCTTCCGTCCCTCCCTGAATGGGCGGGTAATCCAGATCAAATATGCCCGGGGTAAAGTCCATAGGGCCAGAAAGCATACGAGTGAACGCCAGCATAGGAACATGTTCTGCCGGGTTTGGCGATTGCCAGCCTGAGTTATATTCCTGCCCTCTGGCACTTTCACGGGCGATCCAGTTTGGATAGGTGCGCCGCAATCCGGTGTCTTTTACCGACTCATGCGTGTTAATGCTGATCTTGTACTTAGCCGCCGTGTTCACGTTATGAATAAAGTGATTCACCACAGGCTGGCTGTCGGTATATTCAAACCGTTTAATGCCATCATCAGTGGTACGTTTCAGGCTTTGGCCGTGTGCTACGTAACCGGTTTTGATTTGCTCAACGCCCAATTTTTCGTACAGGGCGAAACCATCTTCCATCTGGTTTTCGTAGTTAGTAATGCCGCCTGAGGTTTCATGATGGCCAATTAACTTCACACCTTTACTTTTGCCGTACTCAGTGACTTTTTCTATGTCGAAGTCGGGGTAACTCTCGGTAAAAGAAAACAGCTCTGAGTTTTGGATCCAGTCGCCGTCCCAGCCAACATTCCAGCCTTCAACCAGCACACCATCAAAACCGTGTTTTGCCGCAAAGTCCATGTACTTCATGGTGTTTTCAGTGGTAGCACCGTGCTTTTTACCTGAACCCCAGGTGTATTTCTGGATATGCATGCCCCACCAAATCCCAATGTATTTTCCCGGCGTGATCCAATCTACGTCACCCAGTTTGTTCGGTTCGTTTAAATTGAGCGTAAGATAAGAATTAATAAGACCTGCGGCATTCGGTGCAATTTGCACAGTACGCCATGGCGTAGTGAAACTTCCTGCTTTGCGTACTTTTGCGCCATCGGCGCGCGGTGCTAAGTCAGCCTCGAAGCGGCCCAAATTCATGCGATTCAAACTCATGCCGGCATAATCCACCAGCGCGGCCTCGTGAATAGCCAAATGTACGCCGTTGGCCAGTTTAATGGTCATGGGCGTACTGGCTTTATCGACGTCCTGCAGACGGGTTTCACGATACAGGTATTCCTGACGCTCATAGCCCTGACCTGGGATCCAATATGCGGTAGAGGTGTGTGAATCAACAATAGAAAACTCGGTCATTTCACGGGTAATAGTACGCGGACCATCGGCATCCACGTGATAACGGAAACCTATGCCATCGTCGAATACGCGCACCTGAACCTTAAACGCATTATCCGTATCGCCGTTTTCACTGAAATTGACTACCAACTCGTTATAGTAATTATTGATTAGACGCTGCTCGCCCCAGGGTTGCTCCCAGGTTTCATTGGCGCTATCGCGGCTGACTTCTTTTAATGACAGCTGCTTGTAAATGGGTTTTGCGTCGGCAAAAGAAAAGCCCAACCGTCCGGGGCGCATCAGTTCCTCGCCATTATAGGTAACAGCGTATTGAGCAAAGCCACTGTCATCGGAAAAGGTAAACTGAATCGATTTATCGGGCGACGTAACCGACAACTCAGCAGCGGACACCCCTCCGCTAACCAGGCAGCCTAAAAGCAATAATGCACGCATAGGTTTCTCTTAATAGTTTAAGTAGACGTTGCATAACACCCTAGAACACTTAATCGATTAAGTAAAGAAAATAGCGCATCAAATAAACATTATTTTAACAAAAGGAGTGATGGGTCATTCGTTAAGAAAAGTAAAATTCATTTAGGAATTAGAGAGATAAGCAATAGAGCTTGCTGCTTTTGCAGAGCACAAAAGCAGCAATTTTCCTGTGGCGTAAAAACGTCAGAAATGTCGTTTAAGACTGAGAGTCTGAGCTAATACGGCTGGCGACTGCACCAGCCTGCCCTTTGTATTTTGCATCTACGCGGGCGTTGTAAGGTTTTTCCGCCGGTCGACTGAGCACTTCAAAACTCAATGCACCAATTTTCATCATGGGGCGCAGCGCTAATGGCAGCTTTCCGCTGTTATAGAATTCCAGCACTATATTGCCAGACCAACCGGGATCAATACGGTGGGCGGTTACGTGCACCATTAAGCCCAGTCGCGCCAGCGAAGATCGGCCGTCTAACCAACCCACTATGTTGTCTGGCAAGGTTACCGATTCATGCGTAATGGCCAGCGCCAGTTCACCGGGGTGCAAGAAGAATGCTTTGCCTTCTGGCAACACAATCTCATCACTCATTACCGACTCCAGCGCTGCCTGTACCTCGGCTTTCGGGCCGCTCAGGTCAATGTAAGGCGCAGCGTGATCTTCAAACACGCGAAATTTATTACCCAGGCGCATGTCTACCGTTACACCACTGATGTGCTCGTAGCCCGGCTGGGGATCAATGATGATTTTGCCAGACTGCAAATGGTCGTAAATGTCACGGTCGCTTAATCGCATAGAATGTCTCTGTATTGGCTTAGAATGGCGTTAACAATAAACGGCAAAGATTGTTTAGGGGCGTATTATGCGGTGGTCATAGCTGGCAATCAATCTGAATTGCAGCGAAACTGCCCTGCCCCTGCTTTTTAGTTATCTACCGGATTAAATACAATGGGATCGCCTTTGATATGCTTCGCGCCATGCTGCGATTCGGGCACGGTCAGCGCCAATTGCATGGATACAGCTCTGGCCATATCACGGTAAGCGTCAGACAACACATGATCTGGCTCACTTACCAGCAGCGGCTTGCCGTTGCCCGCATGTTCGCGAATGGTTGTATTCAGGGGTAATGCGCCAAGTAGAGGTAATCCGTAACGTTCAGCCAGTGCCTGCCCGCCATCTTTGGCAAAGATATAGTCTTTATGGCCACACGCGGTGCACTGGTAGTAACTCATGTTTTCAACCAGACCCAACACAGGAATGTTCACTTTGTTAAACATCGCAATGCCTTTTTGGGCATCGGCCAATGCCAGATCCTGAGGCGTTGTTACCACAACGGCAGCAGTTAACGGCACTTGCTGGGCCATGGTGAGCTGCACGTCGCCGGTACCCGGTGGCATATCTACAATCAAATAATCCAGCACTGGCCATAGAGTTTCATTTATCAACTGCGCGAGTGCTTTACTGGCCATGGGGCCTCGCCAAATCGCAGCATCTTCAGCGGGTACCAAATAACCAATTGAATTGGCGACCAAGCCATGAGCCTTTAGCGGTTGCATATGCTTGTTATCAGCTGTTTGCGGCCGTTCCGTAGTATTTCCCAGCATAATTGGCACAGATGGGCCATAGATATCCGCATCCAGAATACCCACTGTCGCGCCTTCCTGAAGCAGCGCGCTGGCCAGATTAATACTGGTGGTGGACTTTCCTACCCCGCCTTTGCCAGAAGCTACAGCGATAATGTTTCGCACGTTGGTAACCGGTGGTTTTAACGTTTGCCCACTTTGAATGGACTGGGTCAGGGTTACCGACACTCCGATGTATTTCTCAGTGCTTTTCTCGTTGTTCAATGCTTGCTGCAAAAACGCTTCAATTGCCGGCCACTGGGTTTTACACACAAACGGAAACGTGACAGTAACCTGTTTGTCATTTAACGCACACCAACGTATCGCATCAGTGGCTTCAACGGAAAAATAGCTGGCCAGTTTTTCGGCAATAAATTGAATAACTGCGTCAGGTTTTTTAGCTCGACCGGAAAAAAACATGGATTACCTGCAAATTTAAAGGTTTTACAACATTACTTAATGCAAAAAAAGCGCATTTCCGCTAGTATTTGCGCCATTTCCATTAGCTTAAAAGCCGAACAATAATAGTCTATGTCAGAACAGAGTCAGCTTCCCCAAGGCAAGCGCCGTATATTGGTAACCAGTGCGTTACCTTACGCCAATGGTTCCATTCACCTGGGCCATTTACTTGAGCATATCCAAACCGATATCTGGACGCGTTTCCAGCGCCTGCGCGGACACGAATGTTACAGTGTTTGTGCCGACGATGCACACGGTACGCCGGTAATGTTAAAAGCCCAGGAATTGGGAATTACACCGGAAGAAATGGTGGCTCAAACTCGCGCAGAACACCATCAGGACCTGCTCGACTTCCATATTGATTACAACAACTATTATGTTACGCATTCACCGGAAAATCAGCATTATTGCGAAGAGATTTACCGTCGTTTGGATGCCGCGGGCTACATTAGCAAGCGTACCATTAACCAGTTGTTCGATCCGGAAAAAAACATGTTCTTGCCGGACCGCTTCGTTAAAGGTACCTGCCCGAGCTGTAATGCAGAAGATCAAAACGGCGACAGCTGTGATGTATGTGGTGCAACTTACAGCCCGACTGAAATGAAAAACCCACGTTCAGTGGTATCAGGTGCAACACCAATTCTGAAAGAGTCTGAGCACTTCTTCTTCGACCTGCCTCAGTTCGAAGGTATGCTGAAAGACTGGATCCGTTCGGGTGCCATTCAGGAAGAAATGGCCAACAAGCTGCAGGAATGGTTTGAAGATGGCTTGCAACAATGGGACATCAGCCGTGATGCCCCCTACTTTGGTTTCGAAATTCCCGGCGCGCCTAACAAGTTCTTCTACGTTTGGGTAGACGCACCGGTTGGCTACATGGCCAGCTTTAAAAATTTCTGTGACAACAACAACGTCGATTTCGATAGCTTCTGGAACAAAGACTCAGACGCTGAGCTTTACCACTTCATTGGTAAAGACATCACGTATTTCCACTGCCTGTTCTGGCCTGCGATGCTGGAAGGTGCGGGTTACCGCAAGCCTAGTGGCGTAAATATTCACGGCTTCGTAACTGTTAACGGCGCCAAGATGTCAAAGTCTCGCGGTACGTTCATTAAAGGCCGCACCTACCTTGACCACCTGAACCCGGAATACCTGCGCTATTATTTTGCGTCTAAGCTGGGTGACGGCGTAACCGATATCGACCTGAACTTTGAAGATTTCGCGCAAAAGGTGAATTCTGACCTGGTAGGCAAAGTAGTGAATATTGCCAGTCGCTGTGCGAGCTTTATTACCAAGCGTTTCGACGGCACGCTATCGGACAACGTGCTTGAACCTGAGTTGGTTGCTCAGTTCCAAAACGCGGCTGAGCCTATTGCTGCGCTATTTGAAAAGCGCAAATATCACCAAGCCATACGCGAAATTATGGCGTTGGCAGACAAAGCTAACCAGTTTATCGACACCAACGCGCCTTGGGTAACTATTAAAGACGAAACCAAGCAGCAGTTTACTCATGACGTGTGTTCATTGGGCATCAACCTGTTCCGTATTTTGGTCACCTACCTGAAGCCGGTATTGCCTGTACTCGCTGAAAAAGCAGAAGCCTTCCTGAACGACGAACTAACCTGGGAAAGCAGCCAGTCAGTACTAACCGGTCATGCCATTAACAAGTTCAAGCCAATGATGCAGCGTGTCGAAATGGACAAAATTGAAGCGATGGTTGAAGCATCAAAAGAAAGCCTGGTGGCTAAGCCGAAAATCGATCCGAACAGCCCCTTGGCGAAAGATCCAATCAGTGAAACCATTTCTTTCGACGACTTCGCGAAAGTTGACTTGCGTATCGCGCGCATCGCCAACGCAGAGCACGTCGAGAAAGCCGACAAGCTGTTACGACTAGAGCTGGATTTAGGTGGCGAAACCCGTCAGGTATTTGCTGGCATCAAATCAGCGTATGCGCCGGAAGACCTGATTGGCAAACACACCGTTATGGTTGCCAACCTGGCACCGCGCAAGATGCGCTTTGGTATGTCTGAAGGCATGGTACTTGCCGCCGGCCCTGGTGGCAAAGAGCTTTACATTCTTGAGCCAAATGAAGGCGCTCAGCCTGGTATGCGGGTTAAATAATGTGTCCCTCGGTTTTCTCTGAGGACCACTGAACAACTTACCTTTCTTAAAAATCCCCGGCCATGCGCCGGGATTTTTTTATGCAGTTCACGGATTTTCCTACGTCTTCGGGTGTTTCCTTAGTTCCCCGCCTTCGCGGGGATGATATTAAGGAGGAAGCGGGAATGATGGCTGTAATGGGTTGGGGTGACGGATGTATCTGGCATGGGTGACGGTTATCGGAGGAACCTACATCAATCGTCGTCCCGGCCTTGCGCCGGGAACTTTTGATACAACCCCCGGATTTTCTTACACCTTCGGGGGTTTCCATAGTTCCCCGCCTTCGGGGGGATGACAGTTATAGAGGGGAACCTTCATCAATCGTCGTCCCGGCCATGTGCCGGAAACTTTTGATACCACCCACGGATTTTCCTACACCTTCGGGTATTTCCTTAGTTCCCCGCCTTCGCGGGGATGACGGTAAGGAGGAAGCGGGAGTGTCGGTTATTGGGGAAGCCTACATC
>NZ_CFIDRX010000123.1:0-13269 GCF_984433645.1 Marisediminitalea sp. | reverse complement strand
GAAGAGCCTACCTGCGCACGTGTAGGCTTTCAGAACAATTGACGGAAGTCATCTAGACTAACGTACAGCGCAGGTACCAGCAGCAAGGTGATAACCGTCGCAAACAAAATACCGAACGCCAATGAAATTGCCATAGGTATCACTACCTGAGCCTGCAAACTTCTCTCGAACATAATGGGTACTAAGCCCATGAAGGTTGTCAGCGAGGTAAGAATAATGGCGCGGAAGCGCTGGGTTCCGGCGTTAATAGCCGCATCGATGAGACGGTGTCCTTCTGCTCTTGCCCGGTTTACAAAGTCAACCATTATCAGGCTGTCGTTTACCACTACACCAGACAGCGCAATAATGCCGCAAATCGACAATACGCTAACAGCATGGCCCAACAACAAGTGCCCTACAATGGCCCCAAATATACCGAATGGAATAACTGACATGATAATAATTGGTTGGCTGTAAGAGCGAAGCGGCACTGCAAGTAACGCGTAGATGGCAAACAGTGCAAACAATAAGCCTTTACCCAGTGAGCCCATGGCTTCCATTTGCTCGCGCGAGTTACCCTGAAGTTTAAAGTCTACCCGCGGATAGCGCTTCAGAATATCCGGAATAACCTCACCAATCATTTCCATTGTGACTTTATTAGGCTCTACTAAATCGGCATTGACCGCAGCAGACACGGTAACTGAGCGTTTTCCGTCTACCCTAATAATGGAGTCGTAGCCTTTGCCCATCTTGATTTCTGCAACCTGGTCGAACGGCACGTCCTGCCCATTGGGCGCACGCACCCGCATCGTTTCCAGATGGCCGACAGAGTTACGCGCATCCTGCGGATAACGGACCATGACTTTGATTTCTTCATCGTCGCGCTGTATGCGCTGCACTTCTGCGCCATAGAAGCCATAACGTACTTGTTGACCTAACTGCTGTAGTGTAATCCCTAACGCTTCTGCCTGTGGCTTAAGTTGAAGCTGAATTTCATCCGAGCCACCTGCGAACGTATCATTGATATCAGAGACACCATTGTATTCAGCTAGTGCGGCCTTGACGTCCTGACTGATTTTCTCCAGATCTTCAATGTGTGCTGAGCTAAATTCAAAACTCAGATCTGAGCCGCCGCCTGGCCCACCGGGTGAAGCAAAACTCAGGGTTTTCACCCCTGCCAACTCAGGCATTTGCTCACGCCAGCGCTCTTGAATTTCCGTGTCAGTCATGTCCCGGGCTTCGCCTTTGGTGAGCTCGACAAAGACTTGACCACCCAATGAACCGCTATCGAATGCGACAGCATGCTTTACTACGCCCTGCCCGGTCTCTTCAATGAGCTGTGCGTCCATTCGGTACATTGCGGCGAGCATGGTATCCATGATCTTGTCTCGCTGCGACAAAGAAGACCCTGGCTCTAGCTCGACACTAGCCTGTACAAAATCGCTTGGAATGGTAGGGAAGAATACAAATCGCACCAAGTCCCCTTTAAACATGCCATAAGTCAGGATCAGCATGCTCACAAACGTCGCCAGGGTGACATAACGGAACTTCACAGCTTTTTGCAGAAACGGTGCATAGGTATTTTTAATAAAGGTTTTAATACCTTCACTAAAGAAATCCCGGAATCGCTGAAAAGCGTTTGCCTTTGCCGGGTCATAAGGCTTCATTTTCATGTGAGCCAGATGAGCAGGCAGGATCAGCTTCGACTCAATCAAAGAAAAGACCAGACAAACAATGACAACCAACCCGATGGTTTTCCAGATAACGCCGAACGGCCCGGACACCATTAACATTGGAGAGAAAGCGGCGATCGTAGTCAGTACCCCAAAGGTTGCAGGCATCGCGACCTTTTTGACACCCGCAATGACGTTGTCAGTGCTGTGTCCCTTAGCGTCTATTTCGGAATAGGCGGACTCCCCCATAATAATGGCATCATCCACCACGATCCCCAGTACCAGTATGAACGCGAACAAGCTCAACATGTTGATGGATACCCCCATCATGTCCATAGGCAATACCATCAGCGTGCCCAGGAAACAGACCGGTAAGCCCACCATAACCCAGAATGCCAGCTTGATTTTTAGAAACAGCGACAGCACCAAAAATACCAACACACCACCCCAGAACATGTTTTCCAGCATCATGTTCAGGCGATCTGCCAGATAAAACGAGGAATCACCCCATGAGTCAGCCTGTATATTCGCGGGGAAATCCTTTTTATGGGTATCGAGGTACTGGTTAACTTCTTTGGAAATCTCCAGTGCGTTTTGATCACCTACCGCGCGAACCCGAATATTTACCGCCGGTTTGTTGTCGAACATCGCATATTGCTGATCCTCAACAAAGCCATCATCAATCGTGGCTATATCCCCCACCGTGAGTCGGCTGCCATCATCCCGGGTTAGCAATACCACTTGCGCGAATTCATAGCCGGTATACGCCTGGCCTTTGGTTCTAAGCAGAATATTGCCATTGTCAGACTTAATGGCGCCACCGGGTAAATCTACGGAAGACTGGCGCACCGCATTTACCACTTCCGAAAATGTAAGATTGTATTTTTGTAGCGTGTATTCAGACAATTCAATGGAGATTTCGTAATCGCGATCGCCCACCACCTGCACATTGGAAATACCCGGCAGATTAGCCACATCATCACGCAGATTCTTGGCAAACTCTTTCAGTTCTCGCTCACTGGCATCACCGTATACGGCAATCCACATTACATCCTGCAAAAACTTAGTGCGATAAACGATGGGCTTTTCGGTATTGCCAGGGAAACTGGGGATTGCATCGACCTGTGCTTTTACTTCATCTAGCACCAGTTGCACATCGTAATCTTCTTCAACTTCGATAGTGACTGAACCCATGCCTTCAACCGCAGTCGATGTCATCTTCTTGATACCATCGAGGTCTTTGATGGCATCTTCGATTTTAAGCAGTACGCCTTCTTCGACTTCCTGAGGCGCAGCCCCAAGATAAGGCACTCGAACCGAGATGATATTCACTTCGAAATTTGGAAACACCTGCTTTTGAATCGACATCGCCCCAAAAATGCCGCCAATCAGTAGAATCCACATGAGTAAGTTTGCCGCAACATTGTTACGCGCGAACCAGGCGATCATGCCAGTATGCGTATTATAGGATTGCATAGGTTACTCTCCTGTACTCAACGCAGCAGGCTCATCGGCCACATCATCTTTGGCTGGATCTTCTCCCGCAATTCGCAACGGCATGCCGTCAAACGGATTAGGGACGGCGCTGCGAATAACTTTATCACCACTTTGCAGGCCCTCTGATACATAAACATTTTGCGGATTAGAGCGGGCAACTTTTACGTTGCGAATAGACAAGGTGTTGTCTTCACTCACAACCAGCACAGACCCGTCCAAGCGCAACAGACTTCTTGGGATCACTATCAGTGTTTGTGCTTGTGTACCACTTACCGTTGCTTGCACAAATTGGCCAAATCGCAGCGGGACAGGGTGCAAATCTGTGTTGTCACGGCCATACGGGTCGTTCACCTCAACTACTGCGTAGATCAAACGGTTTGTAGTATCGAGTACGCCTTCACTGCGAACCAATCGCCCTTGCCATTGGTGGAACTTACCGCCAACAACGGCAGAAAGTGACACAGGATTCTGTTCTTTCACGCCAGCTGAGAGATCGATAAATGCCAGGTCGGCATCGGTAAGTGGCAAGCGCACTTCCGCAACACTAGTACCATACAATTCACCCACTTGTGCGCCAGTCGCAATAAACTGGCCTAAATCAACATTTCGATTTATAACAATGCCATCATAAGGCGCAACAATTTGCGTTCTGGCCAGATTGCGCTGCGCGCGGGCCAGTTTAGCTTTTGCGGCTTTTACATTGGCCTGCTCCTTCGCCAACTGCGGTTTGCGAAGCCCAAGTTCAGGTGGTACTACGCTGCGAACAGAACGCCATTCTTCAGCAGCTACCTTACCACGCGCGACTTCTTCTTCCAGGGCGGCTTCTGCCTGAGCCAACTCCGCTTCAGCCAAACGAAGGTCCGTCTCGTAATCGTCTCGTTCAAGGGTTAACAGTACATCACCTTTGCGGAACATCCCCCCCACCACAAAGTTATCTGACAAGCTCACTACTCGTCCGCTAACCTGTGCTGCGACCATGGTTTTATGTTTAGGCAGGACGTTGCCCTGAGAGCTGACGGTAAATTCAACGTGTTCACTGTAAACAGGTTCTGCGTCAACTAAAAAGGCTTTTTCTTCAACCACTTTCTTTTCTGGCGGCTTTTTACCCAGAATCATGACGGCTGTCAGAACAATTGCAACCAGCAGTATTAACAACGGAATACCCGCTTTTGCGATAGAAGATTTCATGTATGTGTCACCCGATTGGCCCAAAAGCACGATGCTTTTTTCGTCTAATTATTGTATTTGCACTTTGTAATGCCCGTTGTGAAGTGAAAAAAATTTTCACATGGCACTCCTTATACTGAAGTGTAAAATGACTGGATGACAAACGCTTCAATAACTTTGTTAAAAATTGTAACCGCTGTAACAATCAACTTTTCCAAACGTTTGGCAGCGACAACCTTACACAAATACAGCCACCAAACTTAATCGATTAAGCCTTTTTGAATAAAAACTTTCACTTACTGTATGTTTTTTGCGCCATCACTCTTGAATTGCTAGTTTTTTGAGCGTAACTTGTAAGTTAATTACACGATGTAATGCTTAGGAGAAAACAATGAGCCTGAAGAAGCAATATTTAAAATCAAAACCGGTATGTAAAGTGACCTTTAAGCTCACTGCTGAAGAAGCAAAGAACGCCTCAACGGCCAAATTGGTCGGCGACTTTAACGAATGGGATCTTTCTGCTGAACCAATGAAGAAACTCAAGAACGGGGATTTCACTCAAACCGTGAACTTACCCGCTGATGCTGAATATCAGTTCCGGTATTTATTGGATGAAGACGTATGGGAAAATGACTGGGCTGCCGATGCTTATGTCGCGTCTCCGGTCAGCCTCGAAGAAAACTCTCTCGTTCGTGTTTAACCGGCAACAAAAAGGGCTTCGAACAAGAAGCCCTTTTTCGTTATGGTATTTCGCACCTGATTACAGGCCTGCTTCCAATTCCGGCAGCGCTTCGAACAAATCAGCGACTAAGCCGTAGTCAGCTACCTGGAAGATAGGTGCCTCAGGGTCTTTGTTTATAGCCACGATGACTTTCGAGTCTTTCATACCTGCCAAATGTTGAATAGCACCAGAAATACCTACGGCAATATACAACTGCGGCGCAACAATCTTACCAGTTTGCCCTACTTGCATATCATTAGGCACAAAGCCGGCATCAACCGCAGCACGTGAAGCACCTACAGCAGCGCCCAGTTTATCGGCAATGGCTTCCAGCATAGCGAAATGCTCACCATCCTGCATGCCTCGCCCGCCTGAAATGATAATATTTGCAGCCGTTAACTCAGGTCGATCAGACTTGGTGACTTCTTCGCTCACAAATTCGCTAAGGTTATTAGCGAATACACTGTCAACAGCACTTAATGGCGCATTATTTCCGGTAGCTGCAGCGTCGAAAGCTGACGCTCTGACAGTAATAACCTTAATAGAATCGCTGCTTTGTACGGTAGCGATCGCGTTACCGGCATAAATAGGACGAACAAAGGTATCCGCACCTTCTACCGCAATGACGTCAGACAGTTGAACTACGTCGAGTAACGCAGCAACGCGTGGCATGAAGTTTTTACCTGTTGTGGTTGCCGCCGCAACAACATGGCTATAGTCGCCAGCCATGCTGTGGACCAATTCGGCAATGTTCTCGGCTAACTGATGTTCGTAAACGGCGTTATCAGCAACCAGTACTTGCGTCACGCCCTCAATTTGACTGGCCTCAGTTGCAACGTCGGCGCAATTTGAACCTGCCACTAATACATGTACGTCATCGCCCATTTTGGCAGCCGCATTGACCAGCTTATGAGTCTCAGCTTTTAGCTGGTGGTTATTGTGTTCTGCATAAACTAATACGGTCATTAGATCACCTTCGCTTCGTCACGTAGTTTAGTTAACAATTCCTGCACGGAGTCGACTTTGATGCCGGCCTCCCGCGTAGGCGGAGGGGTGACCTTCAGAGTAGTCACACGAGGTGTTAGCGCGACGCCAAGCTCTTCTGCGGTTTTTACATCCAGCGGTTTGCGCTTCGCTTTCATAATGTCGGGTAACTTTGCATAGCGAGGTTCATTCAGGCGCAAATCAGTAGACACCACTGCTGGTAATGTCAGTTTCAATGTTTGCAAACCGCCATCAACTTCTCTTGTCACCAATACATGATCGCCTTCAACCACGACTTCTGATGCGAATGTGCCTTGTGGCATACCGGCTAATGCTGCCAGCATTTGTCCGGTTTGGTTGTTGTCTGTATCAATAGCTTGCTTACCGATAATAACCAGACCAGGTTGCTCCTGCTCAACCAATTTAGCCAGCAGCTTGGCAACTTGCAGTGACTCAGGAAATGCATCACATTCAACATGAATACCGCGATCCACACCTAGCGCCATGGCGTTGCGCAGCTGTTCCTGACACGCTTTAGGACCGACCGTGACGGCAACAATCTCTGTTGCAACACCTTTCTCTTTCAACCTGACGGCCTCTTCCACTGCGATTTCACAAAATGGATTCATCGACATTTTGGCGTTTGTCAGATCAACGTCAGATTGATCTGATTTCACTCTTACCTTTACGTTGTAGTCGATTACCCGTTTTACCGGTACGAGTATTTTCATAATTTCCTCTGATTTGAATCAATTGCCGATTGTTGAAAAAACACTATCGTTATTACCTATACTGACATCATGGCATAGCCGTTTTGTTTTGCTTTGATGACAATCAAAGCATAGTGTCAAACAAGGATTACAACAGTTTAATAACATTTCTATCATAAAATTTACTTCCAGTTGACGTAAACGTCAACCTGGTTTAGTTTGACGCGAAATATTCAACAGGTGACGGGTGGCAAAAGTTCTTGCCATTAACGCCTCACAACGCCTTAACGACGAGGAGCGACGCTGTGGAAAGAGAATCGATGGAATTTGACGTAGTGATTGTAGGCGCTGGCCCTTCCGGGCTTTCGACTGCAATTCGTTTAGCCCAACAAGCACAGGAACATGGTCATCCTGTGAGTATTTGCGTTGTTGAAAAAGGCTCTGAAGTCGGTGCGCACATTCTCTCTGGTGGTGTAATGGAACCTGACGCCCTCACTGCACTGATACCTGATTGGAAAGAAAAAGGTGCCCCCTTAAATCAAGCTGTTACAGCAGACGAAATGTACTTACTTCGCAATGAATCAAGTGTCACTAAGCTGCCAGCCTTAGTTACCCCGAAAACCATGCATAACGACGGTAACTACATTGTATCACTGGCTAATGTGTGCCGCTGGCTTGCAGAACAGGCAGAAGCGTTAGGCGTAGAAATATTCCCTGGTTTTGCCGCTGCAGAAGTGCATTACAATGACGACGGCAGTGTTGGCGGTGTTATCACGGGTGATATGGGCGTGGATGCCAACGGAGAGCAAAAAGACGGTTACATGCCAGGCATGATCCTGAAAGCAACCTACACCGTGTTTGCAGAAGGCTGTCGTGGACATCTGGGTAAAACCCTCATCGAGTCATTCAATCTCGACGCTGAGGCCACCCCACAGCACTACGCGATTGGTTTTAAGGAAATTTGGGATATTGATCCTGCGAAGCATCAACCCGGGTTGGTTGTTCATGCGGCCGGCTGGCCGCTAACCGAAGCATCCGGTGGAAGCTACCTGTATCATGCTGAAAACAACCAGGTATTTGTTGGCCTCATTGTCGATTTGAATTATCACAACCCGCACCTAAGTCCATTTGATGAATTCCAACGAATGAAGCACCACCCGCTGTTTTCTCAGTACCTTGAGGGCGGCGAGCGTGTTGCTTATGGTGCAAGAGCAATAACAAAAGGCGGATTTAACTCACTGCCAACGATGACGTTTCCTGGGGGCTGTCTGGTGGGTTGTAATGCGGGCACACTTAATTTCTCTAAAATTAAAGGCATTCATACCGCTATAAAATCCGGCATGCTGGCTGCTGAAAGTATTTTCACATCATTAAAAGATGAAAAAACAAACGAATTTAGCTCAATATTCAACCAGAATTTTAATAACAGTGATCTACGGGAAGAGTTATTTAAAGCCCGAAATTTCGGCCCTGCCCTGCATAAATTCGGTAATATCTTAGGCGGTGCTTTTAATACGTTTGAGCAGAATATATTGGGTGGTCGCAGCTTTTTTACATTGAAAGACATGACGCCTGACTTTGCTAAAATGAATAAAGCATCTGAATCGACAAAATTTAATTACCCGAAGCCTGATAATAAACTGAGCTTCGACAAGCTTTCATCGGTTTATCTGGCTAATACGCACCACGATGAAGATCAACCTTGCCATTTACAACTCAAAGACAACGCTGTACCTATTGCCATTAATTTACCTGATTATGACGAGCCCGCTCAGCGTTACTGCCCTGCCGGGGTTTATGAAATCGTAGAAGAAGAAGGGAATTCCCCCAGACTTCAAATTAATGGAGCAAACTGTGTACATTGTAAAACGTGTGACATCAAAGACCCGTCACAAAATATACGTTGGTTTGTACCTGAAGGGGCGAGTGGTCCTAATTACCCTAATATGTAAATTAAATAATCAGTAAATTTATTAAAAATACTTTTGCAAAAGATCGCACTTAAATTAAACTTAAGTGCGATTTTTTTATGCATCTAATTTAATAGGTAATGTAATGAGTGATTTTTTAGATATTTTAACTCATGGAAGACGTTTACAAGGTGCAGTTAAGGATTTAACTGTAGAAGAATTAGAAAGTGTTATTGAAAAACTCAATAATATTATTGAAAAGAAACACGCTCAGGCAGAGGCTGAAATACAGGCTCAGAAAGAAAAACTTGAGAAGCTTGCAGAAATTAAGCAACAAATGGCTGACGCTGGTATCGACATCAGCGATCTTCAAGAAGTAGCAGAGCCTAAAGCGAAGCGTAAATCTGCCGGGAAAAAACGCCCGGTGAAATACAAAATTACGGTTGATGGAGACACCACAGCCTGGACAGGTGTCGGCAGAATGCCGGTTGTCTTCAAGCAAGCACTTGAAAGTGGTAAATCGTTAGAAGACTTTGCCATTTAACACAGATAACAAATGAAGACTTTAAAAGTGGGGGCCTGGCCCCCACTTTGTTTTTATCCGTTTAATTAACACCGACACTGAATCATTTTTCTCTATGTCCTTACAACTTCACCATCAGGTATTTAAGCAAGACAAGGATGCCCCCTGGGTTGTCTTAATTCACGGTCTGTTTGGCAATTTAGACAATTTAACGGTATTGAGAAAACCACTTGCTGAGCAATACAATGTCATCACCATTGATTTACCCGATCATGGCGAATCGCCACATGTCGACGCATTTTCACTTTCGTTGTGTGTAGAAGGCATTTCAGCTTTGCTCGACACTTACGACATAGCTGCTGCTCACATTGTAGGCCACTCTCTCGGCGGGAAAGCAGCCATGATGACGGCATTAATGAAGCCAGAAAAAGTGTTGTCTCTGGTCGTACTGGATATCTCACCGGTTAACTACCCTCCACATCATCAAACCATTTTTGCGGCTTTAAAACACGTTGATTTATCCGTGGTCACGTCGCGAAAAGACGCAGATCAACAACTTCAGGCGGGCATTCAGGAAGCCGGCGTCAGGCAGTTTTTACTAAAAAGCCTTTATCAGAACGATGCTGGTGACTGGCAATGGCGATTCAATTTAACCGGGCTGGAGTCCAACTACACCAATATCAGTCGGTTTGAAGCACCGGCTGGGAGACAGTATTCAGGTAATGTTACATTTATAAAAGGCGGTAATTCTGACTATATCAAGCGTGAACATCAGGCTGATATAGCCGCACTCTTCCCCAATGCAAAGGCACGTATTGTCGAAGGGACAGGTCATTGGTTACACGCGGAGAAGCCACAGGTAGTGGTAAATTTAGTTTCCCGCGCATTACAAAGTGCCAACCAGGGTTAAGCGCTGAATAGTTGATCAATTCTGCGCACAGACCGGTATAACGAAAAGTACGTCAAGACGCCTGCGAAATGGCAAACTCTGTGGTATAGTTGCGCGCGAAAAATAGCGAAGGTTTATTATGCTTGCTGAAAATTACGAACTGATTGAAGGCATTGCGTTCAATTTAGGTATCGTTGCTTTATTTGCATTGATTGGATTTGCAATACACGACGTATTGAAAAGAAACGACGTTCCTATGGTTGGACGTATTGTGGTTTATGGCGTTTTAGGGCTGGGTGCCATGGGGTTTGTCGCCAAAGGCATCATCCAGATCATCTGGCAAACCAGCGGCGTAAGCGGATAACATAGTTAAGTGACAGGAAATAGAGGTTAAATATGGCAAGTGTTGGCCTATTCTTTGGTAGTGACACCGGCAATACTGAACATGTTGCCAAAATGATTCAGAAAGAGTTGGGCAAGAATCTGATTGCCGTTCACGACATTGCAAAAAGTTCAAAAGAACAAATCGCCGAGTTCGATTTACTCATTTTTGGTATTCCTACCTGGTATTACGGCGAAGCACAATGTGACTGGGATGACTTCTTTCCTGAATTAGAGCAGATTGATTTCAACGACAAGCTGGTAGCAATATTTGGCTGCGGCGATCAGGAAGATTACGCAGAGTACTTCCTGGATGCTATGGGCATGGTGCGCGATATTGTTGAAGCACGCGGTGCAATTCTGGTTGGTCAATGGTCAACCGACGGCTATGATTTCGAAGCCTCAAAAGGCATGGCCGACGACAATCATTTTGTGGGGTTGGGCATCGATGAAGATCGCCAGCCAGAACTCACCGATGAGCGCGTTCGCGCCTGGTGCAAACAGCTACACGACGAATTGTGTTTGGCTGAACTAGCCTGATAGCAGTTTATCATCTAACAAAAAGCCCGTTTACACGGGCTTTTTTATTTCTCATTTTTAAACTACAGCTTGAACTGGGTCACTGCGCGTTTCAGATCCGCGATTTCGTGCTCTATTTTCGACGTGGATTCGTTGGCTTTTTGTGTACTGCTGGCACTTAATTCAGCCAATTCAACAATACGCTCAAGGCTACCCGCTACATCGGCAAGTAGCTCATCCTGTTGTTTTGTATCATTCACGATTTCAAGATTGATGCTACTCAATTCCTGAATAATTGTGCTGATATTTGCGACTTGCTCTGTTACCTGTTCGGTAATGCTAACGCCTTGCTGAGACTGGTCACGACCCACATTAATTGCTTTCACGGCCTGAGCGGCGTCACGTTGCAGATTACCGATCATTGATTCGATTTCTTCAGTCGAATCATGAGTGCGATTCGCCAGTGTGCGTACCTCATCTGCCACAACCGCGAAGCCTCTGCCCTGCTCGCCCGCTCTGGCTGCCTCTATGGCCGCATTTAAAGCCAATAAGTTCGTTTGCTCTGCGATGGTTTTAATGACATCCAGAATGCTGCCAATGTTACGGCTATTCTCATCCAAACGATGAACCACATTGGCTGACTCTTCCGCCTGCCGGGCCTGACTTATAACCTGCTGTCGATTGCTTTCGGCCAGCTCAGCGATACTATGCGACTGCTCCTCAACCAGACGCAGCTTATCCATAGCAGTATTAATCTGTAGCAAGTTATTATTGCTGGTTTGACGAACATGCTGTGTATTCGTGGCGGTTACCTGCACCTGTCCACGCTGCTCGTCTACCTGTTGCAGGCTTTTCTCACCCAGTGCCACGCTGGACTTGATCACTTCCTCCAGTCGATGCTCCTGCGAAAGGATATTGCCTACCAATGTACGTAAACTCTCAGTCAGCGTATTAATTTTAGCGGAGAGTGCAGCAAATTCGTCTGTACCAGACTGATCTAATTTGCGGGTTAAATCCCCCTGACTCAACTGCGACAATCCGCGGTTGATCTTAACCAATGGTTTCGCGATGCTGCGCGTTGTTAGCACACCAAGAAATATGGCTGCGATAAGGCCAATCACAAAAACCGCTGCGGTTTTTAATAATGCGCCAAGTACCGTATCAAGAATTTTTTGCTGCGCATTTAACGTACTATCGTTTACCTGACTATAAAGTACACCAATGCTTTCCAGTGCCTGTTTTAGCGCAGCCTGTGCAGCCTCCTGATGGGAGAGGCTATTGGCAGAATGTGTCAGCTTTTCCTGCTGCATCCACACCAGACCTTCCTCGCCATTGAGGGCTTCAACCAGTTTATCAAACTGCTCGTTAAAACTGTCTACCGTACCTTGGGTATCGACCTGTTCAGCTAGACGGTTCAGATAGTCTTTATCGACTTGAATATTGCTTATCTGGTAACTTAAATCATCAATAATAATTGCTGTGGCTTCTGGATCTGTGCTGGCGGCGAGGTCAGTGATTGCGGTGTTCATGGTCAACAGTTTATTGTCAATGTTAGTACCTGCACCAATAATGGTTTCCACACCCTGCTGCCGCGTATCCAGATAGCTCAAATCTAACATCAGCGCACTGGCTTCATCGGCAATCATTAGTACTTCTTCGCTGTGCAGCGCTAAACGCTGCTCAAACTCGAGACGTAAGGCTAACTCGGCATACATAGAATTACTTTCGTTCACGTAAGTACGACTGGCATCTATGGCCTGCGCAGACACCTTGCCACTGCCCAGCATTTTGGCTAGCTTATCGAGTTTTTCGATAAAGGCTTCTGCGCGGCTTTTAAAAGTATTGTGGCTATCGAGCAAACCTTGTTTAGAGGATTCGTGAAATCCGTTTGCCGTAATAGTCGCTAGCGTCAGTATGTCGGTATTGACGTCGTTCATTTGGGTCTGCACCGGCATTTTGTCTTCAATGACATCCTCAGCCGAGGATTGAATAGCCGAAAGACCTGAGTAAGAGAGGATACTTGTTATCAGTAACAAGCAACCGAAGGAGGCGAATCCGAGAATAATTTTATTAACGACGGTTAATTGCATGAGTTGACCTGCTTTGTTCACACATTGCGCTTTATTATTGTATTTGTAATTTGTTTAAACCTGGCTCCGTCCTTAAGTCAGGTTACGCTTTTTTATATAAGCATTACGTTAATGACTGTTTTAACAGGACAGACCACTTATTTGCAACGCTTTAATTACATTATCGGCACAAAATCGTTATATTTCAGCGCGATTTATCATGTTTACTTAAAGATAGCCTACATCT
>NZ_CFIDRX010000122.1:0-13285 GCF_984433645.1 Marisediminitalea sp. | reverse complement strand
GCTTTAGCTTGGTCACTTCGTAACCGAGGAATTCACACATACGGCGAATCTGGCGATTAAGCCCCTGGGTAAGAATGATATTAAAACTGAACTTGCCTCTGGGCTTCAGTGTACAGGGCTTGGTTACCGTGCCTAAAATGGGTACGCCTTTCGCCATTTTCTGTAAAAAGCGCGGGCTAACCGGCTGGTTAACGGTAACTTCATATTCTTTGTCGTGGGCATTCTCTGCGCGCAGGATTTTATTCACAATATCGCCGTCGCTGGTCAGCAGAATGAGTCCTTCAGAAGGCTTGTCCAGGCGACCAATCGGGAAGATGCGCTCTTTGTGTTTAATGGCATCAATGATATTCCCTTTAACGTGCCGCTCTGTGGTACAGGTAATACCAATAGGCTTGTTGTAGACAATATACACACGATCAGACTTGTCTTCTGCCACCGCGCCAATCACCTTGCCATCTACTTTAACCTTGTCGCCAGGATTTACTTTGGTCCCTAGCTCAGGCTGTTTGTCGTTGATGGTGACACGCTTTTGTTCAATCAGCTTGTCTGCTTCTCTACGCGAACAAAAGCCAGTATCGCTAATGTACTTATTGAGACGCTTGGGCTGATCTGCACTCATGTTTCTATGTCCTGACTGTTGCGCTGTTTGCAAAGAATGAAAAGGAGACGGGAGTATAACCGAAGTCAGGTGTTATTGATAAATGGCTAATAAACAATCCGGTGAAACATTGAAAAACCCCGGCACTATCTCAAGTACCAGGGTTTATTATATTAGGCTTCTAACGTTAATATACACTATTGCCCATAGTGCGATTTTCACGTTGGATTAATGTAGAACGTTTACTCTCATAGAAATGCTCCTGACTCCTTGATGCTTTTAGCCGGCTGGGTTCAGCCTCTTCAAAAAAGGCATCATTAAAGTCAAACGTGACAGTCTGATTATTTGCAATCACCGGCTCACCATCAACAATCCTGGGAGAAAAACGCCATTCATTCAAAGCTTCAAGTGCTTTTGCAGTAAAACGTTTGCCGCCAAATTGATCAATAATCCGAGCATTCTGTACTTGTCCATTCGTGTTAATATCAAAGGAAATGGTAACGTGCGCATCTTCAAAAAACTTCATTGCGGCCCTAGGTTTATCCGGCGTCTTTTTCAATAACAATATGGGCTCAATGTTGTCCTGCCAAGGCTTCATTTGTGCAACTTGCTGGCTGTGCTGTATGGCCTCAACCAATTGGCCGTCATTTGCCAAGGCTTCAGCGATCATGACGTGTGATTGCAAGGCCCACGGATGACTGTAGTCAAATATACGCTCGAGTGATGCTATTACACCAGTAAGAGTCTGAGCTGCAACATCATACTGACCGCTGGTATATTGCAAGCGCCCTAATTCGAAGAATTGTTTAATTGTACGGGTATCATCGTTTCCCCATGCTTTATATGCAAGCTGTGCAGACGTTTCAGCGAAGGCTATTGATTGTTTCGCCGATAAAACGGGAAGACGATATGATTCTAATTGTAATGCTATTTCCGAGTACACCGTTGCCAACGTATCGCTAGAATCAACCGTTATTTCAGACAGATTATCAATAACTCCTTTAAGTGACTTCTGATAACTTATTGCTGTATGTTTGTCGCCTTGTTTAACCGCAAAATCATACAAATCACCATACAGTTTTGCTGAAGTGAGCACGGTTTCTTTACTCAATCTGCCAAAACAACTCACTGACAAATCAATTGCATTCTCTGCTTCCTTTCGCGCTTTATTAAATTCACCATCGCTCAAATAAGCTGAGGCAAGCTCAAAACTAAGCACAGACTTTTCAACCGTATCTGGTGATTGGCTGCAAAAAGTCGCTTCTGAAGACACCGGCAGCACCTGATTAGAATTCGTAACCGAAGCTGAGGCTTGAAAACCAAAGCACATGTTAGCTAATAAAACCGCGGACGTAACTTTACGAATTTGCATACTATATCCCTTGTATAAATATAAGACCGCATCATTACAGCCCCATAAAAATCAACAACCTACAAATACAATTTATACTAAGTGATAACAAATGCAACTTAATTTAATTTTAAAAGAGAAGCTCCATTCTAGTCGCACTCAATCTGGCTTCTCTATGGCGTACAAGTCTTCATCGATACTCTGTACCCGAGCTTCAAACACAGCACGCGCATCCCGAATGCCCTGATTGTAAAAAGTGCCGCCCATTTCCTTGCTAATAAAATCCAATAGAAACTCAGCGTCGAATTGCCCTAATTCAGTACTTAATTCGTCTTCAAAATAACGCTGTAGTTTGTCTACCAGCACCGATTTTTGTTGTGGTTCAAACGTAATCTCACTCACTATTCTGGCTCGCGTAATCGTCGTGTTACAAACCTAACATGTTGCCCCTAATGTTTTATTAAATAAAGAAAAGCAGAAAATAATTTTCATACTCATCCTTGCTTGTGCAGGAATCTTATTGCCGCTATTTTGATCTGTATTAACCTGCTTATTCCCGCGTCGGAAACAACTTACCAGGATAGAGTATGCGTATCGACAAGCTTATCCAGGTAGTATTGCTACTTGCCTTTCCAGCCAGCATCCATGCTCATTCATCGCTTAACAACAATAGCTCAACACTTTCGGAAGGTATTCGTACAGACGTTTCACTTACCAAAGACCACTTTCTACAAACAGGTGTGCCACCAGGAGAACTGAAAGGTCCGTTCGAATTTAAGAGTGACATTTATTCCGGTACCTCAAGACGCTACTGGGTATTCGTGCCAGCTCAATACGATGCAAAAGAAGCTGCCAGCTTATTGGTGTTTCAGGATGGTCACAGAGCGACAAACCCCAACGGCTCAATAAGAATTCAAACCGTAATGGCAAACCTGATTGCACAAAAAGCAATGCCGGTGACCATAGGGTTATTCATAACACCGGGGAATCTATCTGACGCTTACCCGAACGATTTAGGCTGGAGCAACCCCAATCACCGCTGGCAGGAATACGATGTCGTAAACGATACCTATGCACGGTTTCTAATAGAAGAGATGATACCTGTCATTGCAAAGCAGTATCACTTAACTGACGATCCCGACCAAAGAGCCATCGGCGGCACCAGTAGTGGGGCCATAGCGGCGTTTACGGCAGCCTGGTTCAGGCCAGATTACTTTCGCAAGGTATACAGTTCAATAGGCAGCTTCGTTTCAATTGGCTATCGCCCCGATGAACCTGACATGCAGACTGGTGGGCAGGATTATCCCGCATTAATCCGCAGAGAGCCCATTCGCCCCTTGCGTATCTTTATGCAAGACGGCGTTAACGACCTCGACAATGAATGGGGTAACTGGTTTTTAGCTAACCAACAAATGGCGGCAGCAATTCGCTATGCAAATCGCCACGCCGATGTACAAAATATTGCTGGCCCAAGATACGCGCTGAAGACCGTCTGGACCGACGGAGAACATAACGACTCGCACCCGGGCGCGTTATTACCTGAGGGACTACGATGGCTTTGGCAACAATGAAAGGTTAAACCAGGCTTATATTACCTGGCGTGATATAAGCCTTGATGAATTGATACGTTTAGGGGCTAATGCGCAGTGGTGTTTGAAAGCGTATTTAGCACCACAACACCCGCTATTATTAACCCCATTCCTACCACGCCCCACAAGTCAGGCTTTTGCCCAAAAGCAAACCACGCCACTATCGAAATTGCGACTATACCCAGCCCAGACCAAACCGCGTAGGCAACGCCCACAGGAATCGTTTTGAGCGTTAACGACAAGAAATAAAACGCAGCGGCGTAGCCCACGACTACCAGGGTTGAAGGAAGCCATTTCGTGAACCCTTCACTTAACTTAAGGTTCGATGTGGCGATGACTTCACAAGCAATGGCAATGCCGAGGAACAACCAGTTTTTCATATAGATATACATGAACAAAAGAAATAAGGCGTAAAGTGTAGCTAGTACTTTATACAAATTGCAGCCTTGTATTTAATGCCAATCTCTGCGCAATAAATACAAAAAACCCGGCAAAAGCCGGGTTTTAACAGAGAACAAGGTATTAGCAGTTACAGTTCGCGGATCCAGATATTTCTGAAGCTCACGAAGTTATCGTGATCCTGTAGCTGAATAGGTGCGCAACCATGAGGTATGGTTTTCGGTGCGCCAATCCACTCTGTCGTACCAAGGATTTTCGTGTGGTTTTGCACAACAACGCCATTGTGAATAACCGTAACGTAGCCGTGCGACACCAACTCTTCACCATCGAAGCGTGGCGCGGTAAACAGGATGTCGTATTCCTGCCACTGACCCGGTGGACGCATTGCGTTTACCAGCGGAATAGTCTGTTTGTAAACAGAGCCAGCCTGTCCATTCGGGTACGTCGGGTTATTGTATGAATCCAATACCTGAATTTCATACTTCTGCTGGAAGAAAATGCCGCTGTTGTTACGCTGCTGACCTTCCATCCCTTCTACGTCTGTCGGTGTTTTCCATTCAACGTGCAATTGCACATCACAGAAGTCGCGCTTGGTTTTAATGTCGCCTTTACCCGGCAATACCGTTAATACGCCATCTTTTACGGTCCATTCAGCTGCGCCACCTTTTACTGACTCCCACTCGCTCAGATCGCTGCCATCAAATAATACGATAGCGTCTGACGGCACGCCGTTAGCAGGTGAGCTGACGGCTTCCGGAACAGGCTCCCATACTTCGGTTTTCTGCGCCTGTTGCCAGGGTTCGAGAGCCTGCCCCTGTGCCACTGCAAAACCTGCAGTGCCCAACACACACAGGGCAAGCGTACTTTTTACTGACCAGTTTAAATGCATCATTAAGGTCCTATTATTCTTTAGTGTCTAAAAGCGTCGATTCGAACCCAGGCTTAGGTAGCCCAGGCACGATCGCCTTTTTGATACGGCATATCACCGTCGTATCTGCCAGGAATACTTACATACCGCAGGGCTTTAGTCGCACCGACTTCTGATGTAAAGAAGCTGAACAACGTAAGCTGCTTCATTAACGTGAAGTAATGCGGAACTGGTCCTTTGTCTTCTATGCTTCTGTGGCTTGGACGCTGATGCACAGCCCAGCCCAGACCCACTTTGTTATCCTGTTCCTTGGCGGTAGTATCCAGCTTGGTCAGTAATTCGTGACGCTGCGTGGCAGACAGCAGCAAGAAAGGCTTCCCAAAGGCGGCTTTACTTTCCACATCAATGGCTTTCAGGCCCTGACGAAACTCCGCTTGTTCTGGTGGCGTATAACAATCCGCAACCAAACCCACCATCGTTGCGCCGACGTTGGCTGCTTTCGCGCCCGGACTGTCTGTTGCAGGAATGATGGTTTCACCAATTTCGTTTAACAGGCTGATGTCCTCTGCGGTAAAGCCCGCTTCTTTAGCACTGGTTGCTTCGGGAACTTTGTCCCAGGCAAAGGCATCGGCACCCACCATGGCTACCCCCGTGGCAGCCGTGATCAGTTTTAATATGTCACGACGTTCCATTACAGATTCCTCTTCTTCAGTTCTTCTACTGCGTAATTTGCTGCACGAGCCGTTAACGCCATATAAGTCAAAGATGGGTTTACACATGATGCAGAGGTCATACACGCACCATCAGTCATGAATACGTTTGGCGCATCCCAAACCTGGTTGAACTTGTTGGTAACCGACGTTTTAGGATCGCGGCCCATACGTGCACCACCCATTTCGTGAATACCCATACCCGGCGCATAATCGCCTTCGTAGCCACGCACGTTTTTAAGACCAGCACGTTCAAACATTTCAACCGCGTCGTCTTTCATGTCTTTACGCATGGCGATTTCGTTTTCTTTGATCTCCACGTCCATTTCCAGAACCGGCAGACCCCATTTATCCTTCTTGTCTTTGTTCAGGAAAATGCGGTTATCGTGGTGTGGCAGCATTTCACCGAACGCGGTCATGCCTATACGCCAGCCACCCGGCTCAACGATCGCGTCTTTAAGACCAGCACCAATGCCCATCTCAGCGATATTGCGATTCCAGCCATCACGGCTCGCGCTGCCCTGATAACCAAAGCCACGCAGGTAGTTACGCTTGTCGTCATGCCAGTTACGGAAACGTGGAATGTAGAAACCAGACGGACGACGGCCGTAGTAATATTTGTCGTCGAAACCTTCCACTTCAGCACTTGCGCCAACGCGGAAGTGGTGATCCATAATGTTGTGGCCCAGCTCACCGCTGCTGCTACCCAGACCACCGTCCCATACGTCAGTTGCTGAGTTCATCAGCATCCACACAGAGTTAAGGGCAGAGGCGTTCAGGAACACAATTTTGCTCTTAAACACATAAGTCTGGTTGGTTTCAGAATCCAGAATTTCTACGCCTGTCGCGCGCTTCTTGTCTTTGTCGTAAAGCACACGAGTCACAATAGAAAACGGACGTAGGGTCAGATTACCGGTTTTCATAGCCAGCGGCAGTGTAGACGACTGGGTACTGAAGTAACCACCAAACGGACAACCCAACCAGCACTTGTTACGGTACTGACAGTTAACCCGGTTTTGCTCCGGCTTAGGCTGCGTAATGTTTGCTGAACGGCCATGGATAAGATGACGTGTGCCGCCGAATGCTTTTTGCAAACGCTGAGCAACTTCTTTTTCCACTACGTTCAGCGGAATAGGCGGTAAATACTGGCCATCTGGCAATACGTCCAACCCATCGCGACTACCACTGATACCGGCAAAACGCTCCACATAATCGTACCAGGGCGAGATGTCTTCGTAACGAATCGGCCAATCTACCGCAATGCCTTCTTTGGCATTCGCCAGGAAGTCTTCTTCATTCAGACGGTAGCTTTGACGACCCCATAGCAGTGAACGACCACCTACGTGGTAACCGCGGTACCAGTCGAAACGTTTTTTCTCTACATAGGGTGAGTCCTGATGACTGGCCCACATGCCGTTGGTTGATTCATTCAACGGATAATCACGCTGAAGCACTGGTTCTTCCTGCTTGCGCTTCTGCGTAGGCAGATCGCGGTGCGGATAGTTCCAGGCTTCTTTGTGCGCGTTGGTATAATCCTTTATATGTTCAATATTGCGTCCACGCTCCAGCATCAGTACCTTGAGGCCTTTTTCGGTCAGCTCTTTTGCTGCCATGCCGCCACTGATACCTGAACCGACAACGATCGCATCGTATTCGTTATTCGCCATTACATCTCCCCTCTAATTCTGTGCCTAATAATCGACAGGGTAATTGCTATTTTTTAAACATCACAAATATCAATGGCCTGACGCAAAGATGCGATTTGGCCGCTGATATCAGACGGTGTGGGTATAAATTCTTGCGCCACATAGCCGGTAAAACCGGTAGCTACGATGGCTTTAATGATCGCCGGGTAATACAGCTCCTGGGTATCATCAATTTCGTGTCTGCCAGGAACGCCGGCAGTGTGATAGTGACCAAAGTAAGCGTGGTTATCCTGAATCGTCCGGATAATGTCACCCTCACTGATTTGCATGTGATAAATGTCGTACAACAGCTTAAAGTTCTCAGAACCCAGTCTGTCGCAGAGCGCAATACCCCATGCGGAATTATCGGCAAAGTAATCCGGGTGATTCACCTTGCTGTTAAACAGTTCCATTTGCAGCACAACGCCGCGCTTTTCAGCGTGCCCTAACACTTGCTTCAGGCCTTTTTCAGCATGGATTAACCCTTCTTCCGGGGTTTTCCCACGCTTGTTACCGCTAAAACAAATTAAGTTCGTGTAGCCGGCGTCCGCCACTTTGTCGATGTGCGCGGTGTAGCGCGCAATCAAAGCTTCGTGGAACTGCGGGTCAGCCCAACCGTCAGTCAGGTTCAGCTCTGCGCCATTGCACATTGAGCTGTCTACGCCATATTTTTTCAGCGTGGCCCAGTCTTCTGGCCCCACTAAATCAATGGCTTTGAAACCCAGAAGTTTGACGACCTGACACAGTTCCTCAATAGACAGCTTGCCGTAAGTCCAGCGACTCACGGAATGATTCACCGCCCCTTTAAGAGGACCACTCGGCTTAACATTGCCCAGTTGCGCCAGTGCATTGCCCGACAACGTTGCGCCGGTTACGCCCACCACCAGTTGCTTGAGCAACGAGCGGCGGGATACACCATTGGCCAGCGAATCCGTTAGCTTAGTCATTGGCTTCTACCTTTTCGCCTTTAAACAGCAATACAAAAATCACCAGTACGGCCAGTGCAAACCCTGCCGGGAAGTACCAGATTGGCGCCCAGTCGTGACCTGCATCGGTAACGTAAGCATCAGTAACCTGACCGGCTACCCAGAAGCCCACCAGCATACCTACGCCGTAAGTTGCCAGAGTAATCAGGCCTTGAGCCGCACTCTTGCATTGTTCAGTGGCTTTTGCGTTGGTATAGATTTGACCCGACACGAAGAAGAAGTCGTAACAAATTCCGTGCAGCGCAATACCTACAATAAGCAACATCACGCCACCGTCGGCATCGCCCAGTGCAAATAACGCATAGCGAAGTACCCAGGCTGCCATGCCCAGCATTAACGTGAGCTTAATGCCGAAGCGGTTCAGAAATACAGGCAGAGCCAGCATGAACAACACTTCAGAGACCTGACCCAGCGTCATTTTACCTGTCGCATTTTCTACACCGATTTCGGTTAAGAATGGGTTAGCGTTCTGGTAATAAAACGCCAACGGAATACAAATAAGTACGCTCGACAGGAAAAATACTAAGAAGTTTTTGTCTTTCAGCAGAGACAGCGCATCAAGGCCTAACAGTTCACCCAGGCCAGACGCTTCCTGACCTTTTGAGGCAGGCGGTGTAGCCGGTAGCGTGAAGCTGTAAACACCCAGCGCAGCAGACGCAATCGCGCACAACATAAAGGTGTTACGCAGCATGCCGTCGGCAATGGCTTGTTGTGAATCCCAGGAGAACACATAGCTAATTACCAGACCCGCGACAATCCAGCCAATCGTGCCCCATACACGGATTTTCCCGAATTCTTTGGCTGGGTCTTTCATTTGACCAAACGACACCGAGTTAACCAATGCCAAGGTTGGCATGTAAGCAATCATGTAGCCCAGTACATAAGGGTAAAAACTTGCGAAGTCGCCCGACTGGTACATTAAATACATCAGCACGGCGCCCACTAAATGCAAAATACCCAGGATGCGTTCTGCGTTAAAAAAGCGGTCGGCAATTAAACCAATAATGAAAGGCGCAATGATCGCCCCCCATGACTGGGTTGAAAACGCCATACCAATTTCGCCGCCGCTTGCGCCGAGCGTGCCGCCCAGGAATGTCCCCAGTGTGACAAACCATCCACCCCAGATAAAAAACTGGAGAAACATCATTACGCTTAGCCGTATTGTTATTGTGTTCATAGGCTCACCGCCAATTCCTTCGTTATGGTTAGTGTTGTTATTCGTCTAATCCAAGAATGCGTCGATTGCGTGTATCGCTGCTTGTTGCGCCCGCAAAATCGTCAAATGCATGGGTTGCCCGCTGAATGATATGGCTGGCAATAAACGGCGCGCCTTCTGCTGCGCCCTGATTGGAGTCTTTCAGGCAGCATTCCCACTCGAGCACCGCCCAACCTTCAAACCCGTACTGCGTCAGTTTGCTGAAGATACCTTTGAAATCTACCTGACCATCACCCAGTGAACGGAAACGTCCCGGACGGTCTACCCAATCCTCGTAACCGCCGTACACACCGGAGCGACCCGTTGGGTTAAACTCGGCGTCTTTTACGTGGAACATCTTAATGCGGTCGTGGTAACGGTCGATGAAGTCCAGGTAATCCAGTTGTTGCAACACATAATGACTCGGGTCGAACAGAATGTTCGCACGTGGGTGGTTATCAACAGCTTTCAGGAAACGCTCAAACGTTGCGCCGTCGTGAATATCTTCGCCCGGGTGGATTTCGTAACACACATCCACGCCCGCTTCGTCGAAGGCATCCAAAATGGGTAACCAGCGATTCGCTAGCTCGGCAAAACCTTGTTCAACCAGACCGGCCGGACGCTGTGGCCACGGATAAACCAGGTGCCACATCAAAGCACCGGAGAAAGTAGCATGGGCTTTCAGGCCCAGGCGTTGACTGGCTTTAGCTGCGCATTTCAGTTGATTAATGGCCCACTCGGTACGCGCTTTGGGATTACCGTGTAAGTGCTCTGGCGCAAAGTTGTCAAACAACTCGTCGTAAGCAGGATGCACTGCCACTAACTGCCCTTGCAGGTGCGTAGAAAGCTCAGTGATTTCCACACCCGCTTTGCGGCATGTTTCCATGATTTCGTCACAGTATTCCTGACTTTCCGCAGCGCGTTCCAAATCAAAAATAGCCGGATCGCTGGTAGGCACCTGAATGCCTTTATAGCCCAGATCCGCTGCCCATGCTGCGATGGTATCCAAGCGGTTAAACGGCGCTTGATCACTTAAAAATTGTGCCAGGAATATCGCCGGGCCTTTAATTGCAGACATTGTTTACTCTCCTGCTTATTTATTCTTTACTGGCGCGCACAACGCGCCGCGCTCACGAACCTATAGGATTAGGGCCGTCCATTTTTGATCGCTGTTTTGGCTTTCCAGCATGGTGGCAATGAAGGCCATTCCGCGTAAACCTTCTGCCAGACCCGGCACACCGTCTGCTGCGCCTTGCTGGCCACTGCGGATAGCCTGCGCAAACAAGGTGTACAGGTTGCCCATGGCTTCCAGGTACCCTTCAGGGTGCCCCACCGGAATACGACAGCGCTTTAAGGCTTCTTCACATAATCCCGGTTGCCCCTGGCCACCACGTAAAATAGTCATTGGCTTGTCAAGCGAGCGCACAATCAGTGAGTCCGGACGCATCTGGAACCACTCCAGGCCTCCTTTGTCGCCGTAAACGCGAATCTTCAGGCCGTTTTCCTCGCCTGCTGCAACCTGGCTGGCAATGAGTACGCCCGACGCGTTGTTGTCGAATTTAAGGAACGCGGCACCGTCGTCATCGAGACGACGACCTGGAATATGCGTGTGTAAATCAGCGCACAGGTGGGTCACTTTGCTACCGGTAACAAACTCGGCCATATTAAATGCGTGGGTGCCGATATCGCCCATACAACCACTGCCACCAGACTGAGCAGGGTCGGTGCGCCAACTGGCTTGTTTGTTGTCGTCCGCTTCCAAATTATTACTTAGCCAGCCTTGCGGGTACTCCACATAGACCTTGCGAATGGTGCCAAGCTCGCCGGTAGCAACCAGATGACGGGCTTGCCACACCATAGGATAGCCAATATAGGTATGCGCTAAGCCCAGCAGTGCACCTGAGTCTGCCAATACTGATTCAAGGGATTGCGCTTCTTCTAAATTGATTGCCAGCGGCTTTTCGCAGAACACGTTAAAACCGGCTTCCAGTGCGGCTTTGGTAACAGGTACATGCAAATGGTTTGGAGTAACAACGGCAATGGCTTGTACGCGTTGATTTTCAGGTAACTTAAGTTCGCCTTCGATGAGGGCTTCCCAGCTGCTGTACGCGCGATCTTCGGAAATACACAGCTGACTCGCTGTCGCCAGATTATTCTCAGAATTACGGCTAAACGCGCCAGCCACCAAATCATACTGCCCATCTAACCCGGCTGCAGCTCGGTGCACCGCACCAATAAAGGCGCCTTGACCGCCGCCTACCATACCAAGTCGAATTTTCTGCATGTTTGCTCCTATCTTAGCCAGGCTCGTCTACAGGTGTGTAAGCGTTAAGTGAACGGGTTTCTGAATGCTTGGAATAACCCTACTCACAATTGCATTTCACATTACACATCATGTGTCAAAGATGTTAATTTTGTAAAAATGTAACGGATTACATTCGAGTATATCAAGATCGCATGCCTGATCCAGTCTTAATTTACTTAATTTTTTAACAAATAGTCGAATAAGAACCGACATAATGCACGATAAATGGCCCGAAATACGGGTTTTTACAGAATTTGTCTTTGCATTCTTTTAACAATTAGAGTAAAAGATGTTATCGGTTACATTTATGCAAACAAAATAAAGTAAAGAACAGTTGTAGGAGAAGAGGTTGTCAACGATTCGTGAAGTAGCAGACATGGCAGGCGTCTCTGTGGCAACCGTGTCACGTACGCTGCAGCAACCTGATCGCGTCTCTCCTAAAACCCGCGTTCGCGTGCAGGAAGCCATTGATCACCTGGGCTACAAACCAAACCTGATGGCGGTTAAATTCCGTTCTGGGAAAACCCAGGTATTGGTAGCACTCGTGCCTACTGTTGCCAACGTGTTCTTTGCACGGGTAATAAAAGGCATGCAGGAAGCAGCAGCCTCTCAGGGATACTCACTACTGCTAATGAATACCATGGGCGACGACGACATCGAGCGAAACTGCGCCAAGCTCGTCGATACCTCCCAAGCAGATGGCGTGATCCAGTTACGCGCCTTTAACCCGTTTGCACCCGACCAGTTCCAGTCTGAAGCGTTATTACCTATGGTCAATGCATGTGAAATTGTCGACGGTGCGCGCTTCCCAACCGTCACGCTGGACAACCGCGCTGCGGCGAAAGCCATGACCGAACATCTGATTTCGCTGGGACATCGCCGCATAGCCATGGTGAAAGGTCCGCAATCCAGTCCGCTTACCCGCGATCGTTTAGCGGGATACGAAGATGCCCTCAAAGCTGCCGGCCTCAGTATCGATGATTCGCTACTGTGCGCCGGTGACTTTACGCTATCGTCGGGTTACCGGGCGGCTACGACGCTGCTGAGTTTACCCAAACGCCCAACGGCCATTTTTTGTGAAAACGACGAAATGGCCATGGGTGCCATGCGTAAAGTACGCGAAGCCGGCTTGTCTATTCCTGAAGATATCTCTATTGCTGGTTTCGACAACATTGCCTTTTCGGCTTATGCCGAACCACCGCTGACCACCATTGCGCAGCCCGCTGAAGAATTCGGCGAGACCGCCGTCAATGTACTGATCGACGTGCTTAACGGCAAAACCAAGCACGCCTTGAAGGTGATATTGCCTTTTGAACTGATCACCCGACAAAGCACTGGCCCAGCGCCAGATTCAGCTAACCCATAATAAGGAACGTAACCATGTCTAAACTAACGCTAAATCGCCGCCGTTTCCTGCAAGTCAGTGCAACCGGTATGGGGGCGTTGCTGGGTGCCGCAGCATGTAAACCGGCAGCCACCGTTGCATCGTCTTCAGCACCTGCTTTACCTGTAGGTTTGCAGCTTTACACACTTCGCAGCATGATGGAAAAAAGCGTAGCGGAGACGCTGGCGTTGGTTGCTGAAGTGGGCTACAAAGAA
>NZ_CFIDRX010000121.1:0-13324 GCF_984433645.1 Marisediminitalea sp. | reverse complement strand
ACCCGGACATTGACCTTGACTTCCTGTTAGCGTCACTCAATGGTCTGGGCGATGCACTGCGTGCTGGTGCTGATGCTTCGCAAATCAGTCAGGCTTACCTGGCATATCCTACTAAAGTGGCTTTGCGTGGTTACAGCGATCAGGCCCATGTTGATGCCGACGACCAGGGTCAGTACGGTCTTCGCGTTACCTATTTCGCAGAAGAATTAAATGAAACTGAGTTCAGTTTCTACCACATTAATTATCACAGCCAGCGTCCTTTGATTTCCGGTGAAACGTCTAACTTCACGGCCGCAGGCATTGGTGCCGACATGGCATTCTTGGCGACCAATAATATCACTCGTGACAACGTCACAGAGCTGCAGGCGTTTACCGAAGCTAAGTTCTACTACCCTGAAGACATCAAGCTGTACGGCATGAGCTTTAACACCAACATTGGCACCACGGCGTTTGCCGGTGAGTTCGCTTACCGCCAGGATGAGCCTCTGCAAATCGATGACGTTGAATTGTTGTATATGGGTATGCCAGAGCAGTTAGCAAACGCTGGATTGCGCCCTGACTTAGGTGGCATTTCGCAGTTGAACAATATCGGCCGCGCTGTTGGTCCTGGCGAGACTGCCGAAGGTTATGTGTTCTCTGATACATGGCAGGCGCAGTTTACGTTGTCTCACGTATTTGGTCCGGCATTTGGTACCGACAACTTTATCCTACTGGGTGAAGCGGGCTACGTTAACATTGTTGACTTCCCGGACCCATCAGTAGTTCGCCTGAACGCACCGGGTACTGCACGTACACCGTCACTGGAGCCAACAGAAACCGGCAATCCGCGCACAGGCTTGCACACAGGTTTGTCAAACGGTCCGGAAACTAACCCGTTTGCAACTGACGATGCATGGGGCTACCGTTTACTGGCTGTTGCTGATTTCAACAACATTTTCGCTGGTGTAAATTTACGTACTCGTGCGACGTTCTCGCATGATGTAGAAGGTACTACGCCTGATCCGCTGTTCTTGTTCACGGAAGATGTTAAGTCAGCCAATATATCATTCACGTTTGATTACTTGAGCCGTTGGTCTGCAACCGCGTCTTACAGCAGCTTCTGGGGTGGCATTGGTACCACTAACGCGCTGTCAGACCGTGACTTCATCTCGTTCAACATCAAGTACGCAATTTAACAGAGAGTAGTATTGTTATGATGAAAAAGATTGGATTTATTGCTGCTGCGTTAACTGTCGCGTTATCTGCAGCACCAGTTCAAGCAAAAGTTAGCAGCGCCGATGCTGCCAAGTTAGGTACCGAGTTAACGCCACTGGGTGGCGAGAAAGCGGGTAACGCTGATGGCTCTATTCCAGCCTGGAACGGCGGATTAACATCAGCACCTGCGGGTTACACAGAGGGTGATTTTCACCCTGACCCGTATGCTGGTGAAGCACCACTGTTCACGATTACTGGTGCTAACTATAAAGAACATGCCGAGTTTTTGTCTGACGGCCTGATTAAAATGTTCGAGACTTACCCTGACTCGTTCAAACTGCCTGTGTACAAAACGCATCGTTCAGCGTCTAACCCACAGTTTGTTTATGACGCAACCAAAGCAAATGCGACTCGTGCCGAGTTGTTGGATGGTGGTAACGGTATGTCAGGTGCCGCAGTAGGTATTCCATTCCCCATTCCGGCCAACGGTCTTGAAGCGATCTGGAACCACATTGCACGCTATCGTGGCCAGGCTGTTCAGCGTAACGGTGGTCAGGCAGCAGTAACCGCTGGCGGTGACTACAACGTAATCGGTTTTGATGAACAGCTACTGATTCAATACTCTCAGGAAAATGCTACGCCTGAAACGCTGCTTGAAAACAACGTATTGTTTATGTTTAAGCAAAAAGTTACTAAGCCGGCGCGTCTGGCTGGTACTGCGTTGCTGGTTCACGAAACACTGGACCAAATTAAGGAGCCTCGTAAGGCATGGACCTATAACACCGGTCAGCGCCGTGTACGTTTGGCACCAAACATTGCCTACGATACGCCGGGAACGGCGGCAGATGGCCTGCGTACTACCGATGACTTCGATATGTTTAATGGTTCTCCAAACCGTTATAACTGGGAGTTAAAGGGTAAGAAAGAAATGTACGTTGCTTATAACAACTACAAGTTGCACAGCAATACCGCAACTTACAGCGATATTCTGAAGCCAAATCACGTAAATCCGGATCTAACCCGTTGGGAAAAGCACCGTGTTTGGGTGGTAGAAGCGACGTTGAAAGACGAGTTCCGTCACATCTATCAGAAACGGGTATTCTTTATCGACGAAGACAGCTGGCAAATTCAGTTGGCCGACATGTATGACAACCGTGGTGAGTTGTATCGTGTTGCAGTAGCATACGGCGTTAACTACTACGAAGTTCCTACACATTGGTCTACGCTGGACGTATACCACGACCTGAACTCTCGTCGTTACCTGGCGATTGGCCTGGACAACGAAGAGCAGATGTATGATTTCTCTGTTCGTCCAAGAGAAGCGGAGTTTACTCCTCAGGCACTGCGTCGCGAAGGTACGCGATAAGTGATTTAAGCGGGCACATTCATTGTGCCCGTTTGTTCGAATGAGGTAGTCAGTGTGAGCTTGCTACCTCATTGTTTTAATAAACCGATACACATTACTGTGTATCATAATCAGCAACTCATCACTAACAATTATAAGCCCTGTGTTTCAATGGGTAATCGTGTTGCTTACACAGCAGTAACATGCCTTCAGCGCGTGTACTTTATCCGGAGGTTTAAACCTTTAATGCACAAATTGATTTCTTCCGTGCTACTTCTCGTTTTTTCTTTGGTTTGTCAGGCAGAGCAAGCATACCAGGCACCTTTGGTGCGAGAGTCACTACTATTAGATATTGATACCGGCGCTTTCACTGTGGCGGTGGGAGAACGTGGTCATATTCTGCTCAAGCAAGGTGAAGAGGACTTCACCCAACTTGAGGTGCCGACCCAGGCAACCCTGACCGCAGTAACGATTGTTGGCGACAATATATGGGCTGCAGGTCATGACGCCATTATTATTCATTCTCCCGACCGTGGACAGAGTTGGGAAATTCAGCACAATGCGCCGGAATTAGAACGTCCTTTCCTTGATATTGTTTTCTTTGATGAGCAGCAAGGCCTGGCCATTGGCGCTTATGGCTTGTTTTATCAAACCAGTAACGGCGGAGAAAGTTGGGAATCGGTTAGACATGCGTCTTTTTTGAATCCTTATGATCGCGAATACCTCGAAGAAATTCGCAAGGAAGACGAAGACTTCTATCAACAGGAACTGGAGTCTATCTTACCGCACCTCAACAGAGTCAGCGTGGCAAGCGACAACACATTGTATCTGGCAGGCGAAGCGGGTTTGCTTGCAGTAAGTACCGATTTAGGCCAGAGCTGGGAACGCTTTGACATTGAATACACAGGTTCGTTTTTCGATATAAAAATGCTGGCAGACGGCTCATTAGTGGCAGCGGGTTTGCGAGGCAATATTTTTGTGATGCAGCAAGACGAGCAGTGGATGTATCTGTCTACGTGTAATACGGCTACGCTCAACTCCATTATCGAAACGCAACAAGGGGTGGCATTTATTGGCAACAACGGCGTTGTTGTTAATGCGACTTTACCGCTTTCTGTGAGTGACTATGACCCTTACGCTTCAACGTCAAGCTGCGCGGTAGCAGACGGCGTGGCTGTAACGACGACAGAAAGCAAGTCTGCATTATTGAATGCAGCGACCGTGCAGGGGGAAACCCTGGTAACCGCCGCCGATGGCATCTATTCACTTTCTTTGGATTAAATCAGTTATATGTCTTCATTTAGTCAATTTTCGGAAAGGTTGATTTTCAATAACCGGGCAGTGGTGATCATGCTGTTCGTGTTTGCTACGTTGGTACTGGCATTCCAGGCTTCTCGTATGAAGCTGGATGCTGGCTTTGAAAAGAACATTCCTCTTAATCACGAATACATGCAAACCTACATGGCACACCGCAAGGATTTTGGTGGAGCTAACAATGTTTTAGTTGCCGTGTGTGATCGCGACAGTGATATTTTTAACAAGCCTTTCTTTGATACGCTGAAAAACGTCCATGATGAGCTGTTTTTTATCAACGGCGTTAACCGCTCATTGGTTGTATCCCTCTATTCACCATCAACTCGCTTTACTGAAATTGTTGAAGGTGGTTTTGCGGGCGGTCCGGTCATTCCAGCCGACTTCAACTCATCGAACCCCAAAGCGTTAGACACCGTTGCTGCCAACATTGAAAAGGCCAAAATTGTGGGTCGTCAGGTGTCAAATAATTACCGTTGTGCCATGGTCACAGCGCAGTTACTTGAGCTGGATCCTGAAACCGGTGAGCAGTTGAACACATTGGAGTTAGCACAGGAGCTGGAAGACAAGCTTCGTGGACAGTTTGAAAACGACGATGTCAGCATTCACATCATCGGCTTTGCTAAGATGATTGGTGATGTCGCTACGGGTGCAAAATCTGTCGTGTTGTTTTTCGCTATTGCCATCGTCATCACCGCACTCATGGTGTACTTCTTCTCTCGTAATATCATGCTTACTATTTTGCCTATTGCCTGCTCAGTGATTGCAGTCATTTGGCAGATGGGCTTGTTGACCTCACTGGGCTTTGGTCTGGATCCCATGTCAATCCTAGTGCCGTTTTTGGTCTTTGCGATTGGGGTGAGCCACGGCGTACAAATGATCAATGCGGTCGAAAAGAACATTGTTAAAGGTAACAACGCGAAACAAGCCGCTATGGCTGCGTTTCGAGCGCTGCTAATTCCTGGCGGTATTGCGCTCCTGTCAGATACAGTTGGCTTCCTGACCTTACTGGTTATTGATATTGGTATCATTCGTGAACTGGCTATTACAGCGAGTCTGGGTGTGGCTGTTATCATTCTGACCAACCTGATTCTGCTGCCTGTTCTGATGAGCTACATACGCTTCCCAGAACATTATCTCGACCAATTTGCGGGTAAAGAAGCTAAATCAGAAGGCATGTGGCATGTGCTGGATGTGTGCACTAAAAAAGGCACCGCAATTGTAATAGTGCTGGTGACGGCAATACTGTTTGCAATTGGATTCGTACAGTCTAAACAAATGCAAATCGGTGATATCCAGGCCGGTGCTGCGGTTCTGCACGAAGACTCTCGTTACAATCAGGATACCGCCTTGATTACGGACCGCTTTGAGGTCACGGTAGATTACATTTCTGTGTTGGTTGAAACCACACCAGAAGCCTGTACGTCATACGACGTAATGCGCGCAATTGATGATTTCCAGTGGAAAATGACCAACGTACCCGGTGTACAGTCGGCTGTTTCACTCGCATCTATCGCCAAAGTGATAAATGCGGGCTACAACGAAGGAAATCCAAAATGGCAGGTACTGCCGCGTAACCAACAAACATTGGTGCAGGCTATTTCCCGTGTGCCAACCTCATCTGGTTTATTAAACGGTAACTGCTCTGTGATGCCGATCATCCTGTTTATGGAAGATCACAAAGCGCAAACTATTACTCGTGTCGTCGATGCGGTAAAAGCGTTCCGTGAAGAATATCAGACCGACGATATGAAGTTCAGTCTGGCTTCTGGTCCGGTAGGTGTTATGGCAGCAACCAACGAAGCAGTGCAGGCTGCTCAGACGCCAATGATGGTGTATGTGTTCGGCGCGGTGATTATTTTGTGTTTGTTGAGTTTCCGTTCGTTGCGCTCAACCATTGCTGTGGTATTGCCGCTTTATGTGGTATCCGTGCTGGCTCAAGCGCTTATGACTTATCTCAACATTGGCTTAACCGTTTATACACTGCCAGTTATCGCACTGGGCGTGGGAATTGGTGTCGACTATGGTATTTATATCCTGTCGACAATGAGCATACTGATCAAACAGGGCATGTCAGTCAATCAGGCATACCTGGAAGCGCTTAAAGAGCGGGGCAGCGCGGTATTATTTACCGGTGTTACCCTGGCAATAGGTGTGAGCACCTGGGTATTTTCAACACTGAAATTCCAGGTAGACATGGGCATTCTGCTTACCTTTATGTTCCTGGTGAATATGATCGGTGCCATTGTTGTACTACCGGCATTGGCGCGACTTCTCTGGTTCAACCGCACCAATGACTAGCAAAAAACTTTTTTTCGCATAAGTAACCAAAAAAGGAGCCATTAAGGCTCCTTTTTATTTGCATTATCTGCATAGTTATCCAAAATGTAAAAAAGATGTAAAACAAGCGCTTTTATTTCTTCGGTTATTTAGCGAAAATATGCTTGTACATTCTATACTTAAACAAAAATACTCTATAGGTAGGCACATGACAGTCAGCTCTCAGCGCTATTCAGTTTTGCTTGAGAACGTTTTTTCGTTAATCGACAAGAAAGTTGATAACCAAAATCGAACGTTAATTACCACGTTCGGACGACATTTATTCAAAAACATTCCACTGGACGACCTTGAACATCGCAACGACAGCGATTTATACGGCGCCACGTTAAGTTTGTGGAATGCGTTTGCTGATTACGACGGCAAGCGTCCTTATGTGCGTGTATTCAACCCGGAAATCGACAAACACGGTTGGAAATCGAGTCACACTATCGTCGAAATGATCATTCGGGATTTACCATTCCTAGTTGACTCTATTCGCATGGCTTTGAATCGCCTTGGCATCACTGCGCATATGCTGATCCACAGTCCAATGAACATCGACCGTGACGATAAAAATAAGATAGTAAAATTCGGTGACGGTAACAGTGCAACGACGTCACGCGAAACCGTTGTTTTTATTGAAGTAGACCGCCAAACCAGCAAAGCGGATATCGATACGCTCACCAAAGAGCTGTTTTCAACACTGGATGAAGTATCTCTGGCTGTTGCTGACTGGCAAATGATGCGCGATAAACTGGCTGAAATCACTGCTAAAGTAAAGAAAGCTAAATTACCCATCGAGAAAGATCGCAAAGACATTACAACGCGTTTTCTTGAGTGGATGAACGACCATAACTTCACGTTGATGGGGTATCGCCATTACCGGGTGAATGCTATTGAAGGCGATCACCAGTGGCTTCCCGACAATGATACCAGCCTGGGGTTAATGAAAAACTCAGTAAGTGACAGACCGCGACTACTGTCGGCGTTGCCCGCCAGCGCTCGTCAGGCTGCACTCAGCCAGCAGGTCCTTCTGCTGACTAAAACCAATTCACGTTCACGGGTACATCGTCCGGCTTATATGGATTACGTTGGAATAAAAGAATTCAACAGCAAAGGGCAGGTTATCGGAGAGCATCGCTTCCTGGGGCTTTATTCGGCTAACTTCTACAACAGCAGTACCCGCGACATCCCATTGCTGTCAGACAAGATTCGACGGATTTGTGAGCTGTCTGAATTTGATCCGCAAACCCATGCGTTTAAAGCTTTCAACAACATTGTTGAAACTTATCCTCGTGATGAGTTATTGCAGACGCCTGAAGAAGATATGGCGGAAATCGTCCGCGGTATTTTTCAGATGCAGGAACGCGGCATTACCCGTCTGTTTGTTCGCAAAGACACCTTTGGTCGTTTCTTTTCCTGTATGGTGTACGTACCAAGAGAGCGTTATAACACCCAGTTGCGGAAAGAGACGCAAGCGCTACTCAAGCATTCATTTGGTGCTACCGGTGAAGTCGAATTCACCACGTTTTTCTCTGAATCTGTGTATGCAAGAACGCACTATATCGCTCGGGTCGAAGACAACAATGCGGAATTTGATGTGAAGGAAATCGAACAGAATATCATTGAGCTGACCAAAACCTGGAACGACCGGTTGTCGTCAGCCCTGTCTTCAGCCTATGGCGAAGCAACGGCAAAATCCCTTGAACGCAACTATGTCAATGCGTTCTCACGCTCGTATACAGAGCATAACTTACCGACTGCAGCTCTGGTAGATATCGAAAAGCTCGAGCAATTATCAGAAGACGCCAACATGGGTATGTTGTTCTACCGCCCACAGGAAGAACAGTCTGACAGTCAAATCGTGAAACTGAAGTTGTTTCATTTGCATGAACCCATTCACTTGTCTGACGTGTTACCGATTTTGGAGAACTTTGGTCTGCGCGTTATCGACGAAAGCCCTTACAAAATAAACTGTGCAGACGGCAAAGTTAAGTGGGTAATGGATTTCACCATGCTCCACAAAAGCGGCCATGATTTAGACATGGAAAAGGCCCAGGCGTTATTCCAGGACGCATTTGCCAAGGTATGGTACAACCAATTGGAAGACGATGGTTTTAATCGCCTGGTATTAAGCGCTGAGCTTACCGGCCGCAATGTCACTATTCTGCGCGCGTTTGCGAAGTACATGCGCCAGACAGGCAGCAGTTTCAGCCGTGATTACATTGCCAATACCTTGTCGAATTACCCGCAGATTGCCGGTTTGTTGATCAGTTATTTTGACGAAATCTTTAATCCTGCCCGTAAGTCTCGTAAGAAGCGTTTGGAGACCCTGGTTAATAAGATCAACGAAGCGCTGGATAAAGTGAGCAACCTGGATGATGACCGGATCATTCGTCGTTATCTGGACATGATCGACGCCACGCTGCGTACCAACTTTTATCAGAAAGCCGAAGACGGTAGCGAAAAGCCCTACATCTCGTTCAAGCTCATGCCTGAAAACATTCCGGAGATGCCGTTACCGCTGCCAAAATACGAAATCTTTGTATACAGCCCTAAAGTGGAAGGTGTGCACCTGCGTGGTGGACGCGTTGCGCGCGGCGGATTGCGCTGGTCAGATCGCCAGGAAGACTTCAGAACGGAAATCCTGGGCCTGGTAAAAGCACAAAAAGTAAAAAATACCGTGATTGTGCCGGTTGGCGCCAAAGGTGGCTTCGTTTGTAAACAGCTGCCAAGTGGCGCGAGCCGTCAGGAAATCTTCGAAGAAGGCAAGGCCTGCTACCGGACCTTCATTCGCAGCTTACTGGATATCACAGATAACATTGTAAATGGTGAAATCGTGCCACCTAAAGATGTGGTCCGTCTCGATGAAGACGACCCTTATTTAGTAGTGGCGGCAGACAAAGGCACAGCGACATTTTCTGACATTGCCAACGGCATTTCAGAAGAATACAACTTCTGGCTGGGTGATGCGTTTGCATCTGGTGGCAGCGTGGGTTACGACCATAAGAAAATGGGGATCACGGCACGTGGTGCCTGGGAATCAGTTAAGCGTCACTTCAGAGAGATCGGAATCGACTGTCAAACTACGGATTTCACATGTGTGGGGATTGGTGATATGGCAGGTGACGTATTCGGTAATGGTATGCTGTTGTCTGAACACACGCGCCTGATATCGGCCTTTAACCACCTGCATATTTTCTTCGACCCTGATCCGGATGCGGCTAAAACTTACAAAGAGCGCAAGCGTTTGTTTGAAAACCCAAGCCTGTCCTGGGAAGATTACGACAAATCATTGATTTCTAAAGGCGGTGGTATATTTAGCCGTTCTGCGAAGTCAATAACACTCACGCCTGAGATGAAGACCTGGCTGGGTACGCGTCAGAACACCATGACGCCTAACGAGCTTATTCACAACATCCTTAAAATGCCGGTCGATTTGATTTGGAATGGCGGTATCGGCACTTATGTGAAAAGCAAGAAAGAAAGCCACAGTGATGTGGGCGATCGCGCCAATGATTCACTGCGTGTAAATGGACAGGATATCAAAGCCAAAATCGTGGGTGAGGGCGGTAACCTGGGCCTCACTCAATTGGGTCGAATGGAATACGCTGCTAATGGCGGTCGCGTGAACACCGACTTTATCGACAACGTCGGTGGTGTGGACTGCTCAGATAACGAAGTTAACATTAAGATCCTGTTGAACCAGTTGGTAAGCAATGGCGATCTGACAGTGAAACAGCGTAACAATTTGCTGTATGACATGACTGACGACGTTGCTACGATTGTACTGCAGGATTGTTACCGACAGACACAGGCAATTTCAATCAGTGAACGTACCGGCGTCTCTTCAATAAAAGAACAGCTGCGTTTCATTCACGGCTTGGAACGCGATGGCGCTCTAAATCGCGAGTTGGAATTTATTCCTACTGATGATGAGATCTCTGATCGCGCTGCATCAGATCGCGGCTTAACCCGCCCGGAGCTGAGTGTGTTAACCGCCTACGGTAAAATGGTACTGAAGGACCAGCTTAACATTCCGGCCTTAACTGATAATGCCTACCATGGAAAGCTGTTAATCAGTGCGTTCCCGCAGGAACTTCGTGAGCGCTTTGCTGAGCAAATGCAGCAGCACCCACTGAGAGCAGAAATTATCGCCACCAAGTTAACCAACAACATGGTGAACGATATGGGACACAACTTTGTGTACCGTATGCAGGAAGAAACCGGGGCCGATATCGTAGAGATCACCAACGCTTACAGTGTTGTAAAAGGTGTATTTGGTATCGGCGAGTTGTGGGAAGCCATTGAAGACCTTGACAACAAAATCGATGCTGATGCGCAGCTTTCCATGCTGGAAAGTGCCAGACGATTAATGCGTCGCGGTACACGCTGGTATATTCGTCATGGCGATACCAGTGCAGACATAGAACAGTCTATTCTGAAATATCAGCCAGCGGTTGATGACTTGTGTAATAACTTGTCTAACTATTTGGTGAAATCAGAAATCAAACAGCTGGAAGACGCCACTGCAAAATGGATCGACAAAGGTGTACCACAGGACATCGCTAGCAGAGTAGCTGCATTCAGTAACGTATTTAGTGCACTGGACTTAACCCAAATTGTTGAGCAGGACAGTCACAATATTGATGTAGCAGCGCGACTGTACTACCAGATGGGTTCGAAGCTGGAATTACACTGGTTCCTCGAGCAAATCACCAATCAGCCTGTGGGCAATCACTGGCAGGCGCTTGCTCGTGCATCATATCGCGAGGAGCTTGACTGGCAGCAACGTTCCATTGTCTCGAATTTATTGTGTAGCAACGGTGACTCCACGGATGCAGATGCAATTCTGGCCAATTGGATGCAAAACAATGAAGGTCTGTTAAAACGCTGGTATCATATGATGAGCGAATTTAAGACCAGTTCAAACCACGATTTTGCGAAGTTTTCAGTCGCGCTGCGCGAATTGATGCTTTTAAGCATGAAGTCCAGCCAGTAAACTACGCAATCTCGGGATTGTCGGTATCAGCGCAACATGCGCTGATACAGAATTGACTTAGTTAGCCCCGCTTGTCGGGGCTTTCTGCCACCTGTGAACTGGTGATTTTTAGTTGTTGTCAGACAGGGGCAGCCATTTTTAACACGGTGTTATAGCACTTCATGTACGAATTTATTCAAAAAGCCTTATTAAAATGCGAACCAGAAAACAGCCATGATTTCACAATTAAATGGTTGCACCGCACTCAACGTACGCCATTGTCGGCGCTCTACACGGAAAAAACCGAAGATAAACCGGTTACCGTAGCCGGAGTCACGTTTAGAAACCCGGTGGGATTGGCCGCGGGTCTCGACAAAAATGGTGAATGTATCGATGCTTTTGCGGCGATGGGTTTTGGCTTTATTGAAGTCGGCACCGTGACCCCCAGACCACAACCGGGCAACCCAAAGCCACGTTTGTTCCGCCTCCCTGAAAAGCACGCCATTATTAATCGCATGGGGTTCAACAATAAAGGTGTGGACTATCTGGTTGAACAGGTTAAAGCCAGCCGTTTTGACGGCGCACTGGGCATTAATATCGGTAAGAACAAAGACACGCCGGAAGAAAATGCACTGGACGATTACCTGATCTGTTTAAACAAGGTCTATGCGTACGCCAGTTACATCACAATCAACATTTCATCACCTAATACGCCTGGACTCAGAAATCTGCAGTACGGTGCGGCACTGGAATCGCTGCTTAGTGGCCTGAAAGAAGCCCAGCAAACACTGGCGAAGGTCCACAATAAATACGTACCTTTGTTTATTAAGATTGCACCGGATTTAACCGGTGAAGAAGTGCAGGGCATTGCCGAATCACTGATCAAATGTGAAATGGATGGCGTTATAGCAACAAACACCACATTAGATCGCAAAGCCGTCGAGGGACTTGAGCACGCGGGAGAAGCCGGTGGTCTGAGTGGTGAGGTACTGGTTGATCAAAGTCAGTGGGTTACCGAACAACTGCATCAGGCATTGGGCGGCAAATTACCTATCATTGGTGTCGGCGGCATACATGATGTGGCATCTGGTAAAGCGCGAATGGACGCAGGGGCGTCATTAATACAGGTGTATTCTTCTTTCATTTATCAAGGTCCAAAACTTGTTAAACAACTGGTACAGGGGCTTTAATGAGTCAGCTTGGATTTTTAGTGACAACCAGCCGTGGGCTGGATGAATTGCTGAAAGATGAAATCGCATCATTGTGTCCCGAGGCGAGCGTAAAGCAAAGCCCGGGCCTGCTTCGTGTAGATGGTAGCCTTGAAGATGCATATCGGGTCTGCTTATGGTCCAGACTTGCCAACCGGGTTATCTGGGTGCTTAATGAAGGCGATGCCAGTAGCGCGGAAGCCATGTACGAAACGGCCAGTAAGGTCGATTGGTCGATGCAGTTTTCTACCAAAGAGACCTTCAGCGTTCAGTTTCACGGTAGCAGCAGAGCTATCAACAATACCCAGTTTGGCGCATTGAAGATTAAAGATGCCGTGGTAGACCATTTTTACGATGAAAGTGGCTCTCGACCCGATGTTGAACGCTCACAGGCGGATATTGTGATTAACGCGCGCCTGAGTCGCGACAAAATTACACTGGGTATCGAGCTTTCCGGCGGCAGCCTGCATCAACGGGCTTACCGACAGGAAACCGGTCTGGCGCCGTTGAAGGAACACGTGGCAGCAGCCATGCTAATGCGCAGCGGTTGGACCCGTGATACCAGCCAACCATTGGCAGATCCAATGTGTGGTTCAGGCACGGTTGTTATAGAAGCCGCACTCATCGCAGCGCAACGCGCACCAGGTCTACAGCGTCCTCGTTGGGGATTTACACACTGGCAGGGACATCGCAGCGATATATGGCAAGCCCTGGTTAGCGACGCTGAAGCACAACAAATTAACCCAGATGTAAAATTATTTGCCAACGACATTGACCGCAAGCTCATCGCCATGGCTAAACACAACGCCAATGAAGCCGGGGTATTTGATCTGATTCATTTCAACGTTAGTGATGCGTTGAATTTTGTGCCGCCGAAAACAGCAAACAGAGCGGGTGTATTGGTATCGAATCCACCATACGGTGAACGACTGGGCGAAATGACCACCTTGATCCCGTTGTTTTCGC
>NZ_CFIDRX010000120.1:0-13555 GCF_984433645.1 Marisediminitalea sp. | reverse complement strand
GATTTTCTTTTAACGCCGCTTTGATCTCGGTAGGCGGCATTACAATAACCTGCACCCCGTTTAGCAACTCCAGCGCAGCTTCTAATTTAAACCCAATAGCACCACCCGCAAACTTGCCCTTCATAGGGCGCTGGCGAATAACGATGGTTTCTATTTTATAGTCCTGCACCAGCTGCGCGAAAGACTTCTGGAAATACTTAAGCTCATGGGCGGTAGCGGCTTTTTGCAAGCTCAGTTTACGGGTACGGCAATCCGGAATCTGAATCAGGTCATTTTCCAAATTCAGTAAGGCAATGTTGGCATCATTCCCCGCCAGTTCTACACCACATACACGCATTGCAAAGCTCCACCTTTTAAAAAACAGCCTGGAGTATATAGGATTTAGCGGCGCTGCGGGTTGTTTTTTGTGGTCACCATCGCTTTACCTTAAGCTTTAGTTAGTTTGGTCACCATTTCTTTAATGCAGTTGTAATATATCTCTTTAATCATTCTAATTTCACCGCCCTTGCCTGGGTGTGCTGGCGCATCTTGCACCTGTTGCATCAAAGGAATTGCTTCCTGTTCAATTTTGCCAATAAGACGGTCAAGCTCACGTTTTGCTAACTTAGTTGGCAATTGCAATTCTTCGGCAAAAGCCAGGATGTTTGGTACGGTAAGTTGGCCAAGATATTGTGCGTCACCCATTTGTTGAGACAATTGATGGTCCATATGTTTGTGTGGCGCTTCATAAATCGCGGTGGACAATAAGTCATAGTGCGGCGTCATTACCACATCCTCTTTGTTGATAAAGAATGATAGATTTTTAAGATGAGCGTCGCCGTTACCTACCAGCGCATTAAACAGTGCCCATCGAAATATATCTATTTTGGTTCGAGCCTTCATTCGCGTGAGCTCAGCCAACTTGTTCAAACTACCGGCATTACTGTTGGGATATTTCATATGCGGCCCCAAATTCAGTAATTGGCAGCCATCCAATACATGGCGACGATGTTGGTGTGGATACTCACCTGCGCGATCAAATCGCTCTATAAGGTATACAGGCTCAGGAAGATAGCGTATATCAACTGGAGGTACTTCCAGCCCACATAAACCGGCCAACGTCATTACAAACCATTCGTTTCTAACAGTATGGTAGTAAACCTCCGGAGAAGAATGTTGAGGTTTGAGTATATGAGTAGACGGCAAGAATCCTGAAGGCTCCAGCAGCTCACCATGTCGGTAAATCACCAGCATTTTGTGCTGCGCACCAGCCACCGACATTCTTTTTCGCTCAGCACGATTAAGTGGTACCTGCGGCAGGTTAAGTATGCGCTGATTGACTTCCTCATAAGTTAACTTATGCACAGTGCCTGGCGCTACTTCCTCGCCCTCAGGCATTAATGTAATAGCGCCTGCGGATTCTGCACCAGCTTCCTTAAGCAACTGAAACGCATCTTCAACAGGCACCTTTACGTGTCTTGCCAGCAATTCCCGCGCTTTTTCTTCAGGCAATAAGTTATCAAAGAACCACTGCACGGGACGAAATGAACTGCCGTCGATCTGCTTCCCTGCTTCTAAAGTGATATGCGGAGAGAGCGGATGACGATGCTGACTTGTCAGCCAGCCGGTAGTGTATTCAAATGCCCAGATATTATTTTCATCGGTTAACTTACCTACCTGCGTTTTATCAATATACACGTCCAGAGCGCGCTTCACAGGTTGGCCTCATTTATTATTTTAGCTAATTGCTGCTGTTGCTTCGGGGTAAGCGACGCTTCATCAACTGGTATATCAATGGTGACTTTTATACCCAACGTTGAGAGCACACGAAGGACACGACCAAGTTCAACAGTTTGTTTACCGTTTTCAAATTCACTGAGAAAAGTAATGCCATTCTCAGACATCGAGGCCGCAGCAAATTGGTCCAACCCCTGCACTTTTCTTGTTAATTGTGCAGCTTTACCTAGTTGCTTGGTGTTGTTGATTGAAAATATCACGTTTGCACCCAATAAATTTATGCGTTCGCGGTTACTTTATGATAGCAGATAGGATATTTCAATCTTATTTATGCGTTCGCGGTTAAATTGATATTCTCCCTACAAAACAACCCAAAATTTATGCGTTCGCGGCTATTTTCACTTCTAGCATCTTGCCGTAGTTCTCCCTGAACCGTTCAGAACTATACTCAGATAGGTGATGATGGACTGCTGCACCCCGGACTTGGAGCCCCGGATGAAGTGAATATTTTTTGTTATGTGAAGTTAACAATGGCAGGCGGCACAGCTCATATTTATACCCGAACAGGCACTATTGAGACACGTTTTAGCCTGGCACATTGTTAAATGTATTCTTTTAACAATGTGCCAGTTTAGCGTCGCTTACAAGCGCAATCTCAAACATTAGTCGCTATGAAACATAGCCTTAAGCCGATGTTTCATAACCTTGCCTCCGCCATTGCGAGGCAACGAATCTACGAATTGAATATACTTAGGCAGCTTATATTTTGCCAAACACTGCTCGAGTTCATCCATAATTTCTTGTTGCTCTATGGTTGAGTGCTTCGACTTAGCAACGACAAATAAACACCCCACTTCCCCCCAACGGTCGTCGGGTACTCCTACCAATGCACATTCCAGAACACTATCAAGCTTTAACACCACGCTTTCAATTTCAGTCGGATACACATTCTCGCCACCAGAGATAAACATGTCTTTGATCCTGTCGACAATGAAATAGAAGCCGTCGTTTTCTCTGATTGCCACATCTCCGGTTTTAAACCAGCCATCGTCGGTAAAGCAGGACTCGAACAACGCTGGCTGTCGCCAAATCCCGATGAATAGATTCAAACCTTTCAGCTGAATTTCGCCTGCCACACCATCTGCCACGAGCTGCCCCTCAGGATCAGCTAACCGGACCTCGAGGCGGTGGGTTGGTATCCCAACACAACCTGCTTTTGCGTCAATAGTTGCAATATCAAAAGGCATACCAAACACAGTGCCCGCTTCACTCATTCCATATCCATCTACAATCGGAATATCGTCATTTAACCATTGCCTAATTTGTACTGCCGGATGGGGAGCACCACCGGTTAACAAGGCCTTGAGATTGTAAAGCGAGGAAGGATTGAATTTGGGTTCCTGCCGCAGCGAATTTGCCATTTGCGGGACACAAAAATAATGAGTAATGAGTAAGTTTTTGTCCGTCAGACGCGCCAATGTTCTGGATGGCTTGAAGCCATCCGATATCAATATTTTTCCGCCCTGGTACAGCGCCGGGCGCACGCAGGATATTAATCCAATCACATGAAACATTGGGGTTTCACACAAAAAGGTACTGTATTCGTCGACCTGTCCCAGTAACGCCATATTCAGCGTTGTTTCCATGATGGTGTCGTGACTGTGCATGACACCTTTGGGCTTTCCGGTAGTACCTGATGTATAAAGAATCAACGACGGCAGCGCACGATGATTTCGCGGTTGTATTTCTCCGTTCAGTTCAGCAACCGCGTTATTGAGTGTCTTTAGTTCAAAATAAGCCAGTTCTAATTGGTTGGCCATCTCGTCGCCAACGATTAATTGGGGGGTGCAGTCAGCAATCAGGGTGTGCAATTCATCTGATGATAAACGCCAATTCAAGGGCACGAAAATCACCCCGGACTGCTCGCACGCAAAATGCAGTGCCACTAGTTCGGCACAGTTTTTTGCTATACAAACAAGTCTGTCGCCACAGGCCAACCCCTGTAGCGACAACCACTGACTGCACTTATTAACAAACGTGTCCCATTCCGAATACGTCCATGAACGACCGGATGTAAGGTCACGTACTGCCTGTTTGAAAGGCCTTAACTTAGCTTGTACTGAAAGAAAGCTCATCGTGACGCAACTAACTCTTTTGTTTCGATTTATCGTAAGCGCCTAATCCAGGCTTGTAAGTTTTGTCATCAATAAACTGCTTGATGCCCTCTTTTCTTCCATGGTTGTCAAAGCTATTCGCCGCCTCCTGCGCTCGAACCAAATAGTCTTCAGCGTTGTCGTAGGTCATTTCCTTCACCCGACGCACTGCATCTTTTGTCGCTTTTAATGCCACTTGATTCTTCTGTAGCAATACGTTTGCAACGTCTGTGACTCGGGCTCTTAATTGCTCTGCCGGGACAGCTTCGTTCACCAGTCCCCACTCTTCTGCGGTCTTGCCATCAATGTTTTCACCCATCATGGCGTGATACATGGCTTTGCGTAAAGGCATTAACTCAGCAACCACTTTGGCAGCACCGCCACCGGGCAGGATCCCCCAATTAATCTCGCTAAGTCCAAACTGTGCTTCTTCAGCCGCAAACGCAAGATCACAGGCAAATAAAGGTCCATAACCTCCACCAAAGCACCAGCCATTTACCATTGCTATCGTGGCCTTCTGATACCAGCGCAGGCGTCTCCACCAGCCATAAGATTCACGCTGAGCTTGACGTGTTCCGCCTAACCCCAGTGCTTCGGTTTCCCGGAAATATTCTTTTAAATCCATTCCCGCTGACCAGGCTGAGCCTTCACCAGTCAATACCAACACGCTCACATCTTCTCGGAATTCGAGATCATCCAGTACGCGCATCATTTGGCGATTTAATTTAGGACTCATGCAGTTGCGTTTTTCCGGGCGATTAAAACTCACCCAGGCAATTTGATTTTCTACCTTGACCGCTACCGTATCTTCTTCGCGTTCAGCACTCATTAACATTACCTCTTAAAATTTGCATCATTCGTTTACTTAAATGGGGAAGTGACCCTTTTCGGTCTCAATAGTGATCCAACGCAACTCCGTAAACTGGTCAATACCAGCCTTTCCGCCAAAGCGACCGTACCCAGAAGCACCGACACCACCAAAAGGCATCTGCGCTTCATCATGAACAGTGGAGCCATTTACATGACAGATACCAGACTGAATTTGTCGGGCGACTCTCAAGCCTCTAGCACTGTCTTTGGTAAATACAGCAGCGCTGAGCCCATATTCACTGTCATTGGCAATACGAATCGCATCGGCTTCATCTTTGGCTCTAATAATGGCAACCACGGGGCCAAAGCTTTCCTCACGATAGATCTTCATATCGTCAGTGACATGGTCAATTACTGTTGCTGCCATTAGTACCGAATCACTTTTTTGCCCAGCGATAATCTTTGCACCTTTAGCAACAGCATCGTCGATAAGTGCGTTCACTTTACTTACTGTTTTTTGGTCGACAACTGCCCCCAGAGGTGTATTGCCCTCACGCGGATCACCCGTTGCCATACCCGATACTTTCTGGACGAATTTGGCTGCGAAGCTATCTGCTACAGACTCATCTACAACCAATCGCTCTGTAGACATGCATATCTGGCCCTGATTCATAAATGCGCCAAATGCAGCCGCTTTTACTGCTTCATCTAAATCGGCGTCATCCAGAACCAACATGGGGGCCTTACCACCCAGCTCCAGTAGAACAGGCTTGAGGTTGGCACCTGCGCGCTGCGCAATGATGCGCCCGACTTCAGTTGAGCCAGTAAAGTTAATACGTTTTACCAGCGGTTGATCAATCAAAGCCCCCACCACTTCACCGGCATCAGCAGGGGAATTGGTTACAATATTGACCGTGCCGTCAGGAAAGCCAGCCGTCTCCAACGCTTCTATAATCAGACTATGTGTTCTTGGACACAGCTCAGACGCTTTCAGAATTACAGCATTACCACAGGCAAGTGCAGTGGATATAGCTCTAACACCTAAGATTATTGGTGCATTCCATGGTGCAATTCCCAGCACCACACCAACCGGTTGTCGAATCGCCATAGCGAGACAACCAGGCTTGTCTGACGGAATGGTTTCACCACCTATTTGCGTAGTTAACGATGCCGCTTCACGCATCATTGATACTGCCAGCCCCAGATTAAACATAGCCCAGCCCGCTGTAGCACCCACCTCCGTCATCATGGCCTCAACAAAGTCGTTTTGACGAGATTCCAGTGCGGCTGCCGCTTTATTCAAGATAGCTCTGCGAGCGTTTGGACCATAAGCAGACCACTGTTTAAAGCCTTGTTGTGCTCGTTCAGCAATTCCCGCCATTTCATGCGCCTGCATGGCAATAGATTGACTGGCCACTTCACCGGTTAATGGATTTTTGCGCTCGAAATTCATTTTTACCTCGCACTGATTAATAGCTGTGTATATTTATGTAGTTAAACCTGAGAGCTGAGTTGGTACTTTTTCAAAACGGGTCCAAGAGAAAAAATAGCGATCGCGGCAACTACCGCACCAAAGCCCATCGCAACGGAGACATCAAACAAACCATACCCAGACTGGAATAAATAGCCTGCGACTATGGGTCCTAGCGCCGCTCCGCCTCGTCCAATTCCTATAACCACACCCGTTCCGCTGGCGCGAACTTCGGCTGGGAACGATTGCGCCATCAACGCATACAATCCCACCACCGCTGAGTTTGTAAAAAAGCCTGTTGCAGCTGAAACAACCGAGAGTTGTAATAAGGTTTGTGGTCCAAGACCAAATACAGACACCATCACAAAGGCACATAACATGATTGCTATAAGTAAAGGGCGTAGTTTTAAACGGCTGGCAATGACACCAAATATGAGTGAACCCACTGCACCGCCCACATTTGCCCACACCAAAACCGTGCCAGCGCTGGTAGGTTCATACCCCATGTCCACAACGATCTTAGGGATCCATTTAAGGATGTAATAGAAAGTCATAATTTGTGCGAAATAGGCGATAACCAGTAAGCCTGTAACCGCTCTGAGATTATTCGTAATCAGCGTGCTAAAACCTGATGATGCTTGTTGATTTTCCAGTTTGGGCAACGAGGCAATCGGGTTGTGTCCAATACGCTGCAGTATCTTATTAATTCTTTGCAACGCATTTTGGGGTCGTCGGCTAGCCAGAAAGTCAATTGACTCTGGAAGTAACAGCCAGCAAATCACTAAAAACGAACCGGTTACAGCGCCGCCGAAAACAAAAATCACTTTCCAGTTATAGAGCGCTAACAATTCGGTGGATATATAGCCACCAACTATTGCACCAATTGGGTAACCCGTGGCCATGAGTATGACGGCAAGGTTTCTGTATTTTGCATTGGCAAATTCGGCCACCAAGGCATTGGTGGAGGCTAACATTCCACCCACACCTAACCCTGTTAAAAACCGAAAAACCAACAAGTAATTCAGTGAATTAACAAAGGCACACGCCCCCATACCAATGGTCATTAAACTAAGACAGAGCAATATGGTTGGTCGCCTGCCTAAGCGGTCTGCCAGATTGCCTAACGAGATTGAGCCAATGGCCATCCCAACCAGCTCCATTGACAAAACAATCCCTAATGCTCCGCGACTAACATTCCAGTCACTGGCGATCCCAGGTGATGCAAAACTGATTGCCAATACATCAAATCCATCAAGCGCATTGAGTAAAATACACATCAGAATCACAAATAGCTGAAAACCTTTGATTTCCGACTGATCGATCTGCTGTTTTGGATTCGTGGACATTATTGAGTTACCTCACGGAACAATAAGTACGCCAAGCAATTGGAAAACACTATTATTCCAATCGGGTTGTAGCGAATATGTGAGGTGATGTTAACGAAGTGTTACTGCCACTTAAATTGCATAAAGTGACTATTTAATTGATATTTAGTGACACGCCAGGCTTTTTTGCAAAGAAATCGTGAGAAAGTTAGTCTTCTACTGCATTTTTCTCACGAAAATGACTGGGACTGTCCCCGGTCCAGTTAAGAAAAGCACGGGTAAATACTGCAGGTTCAGAAAACCCAACACTTTCTGATATCTGGTTGATGGGCAGGTTATATTTCGTTAGCAACGTAACGGCCTTATCCAATCTGACCTGATCTTTCAATTGTTGGTAAGAAGTGCCTTCCGACTTTAGTTTTCGCATCATGGTTCTTTTCGTCATATTCATCATCGCCGCTGCCGCTTCAATAGATGGCACCCCTCCCTTTAGGTTTTTCCAAAGTAACCTTTGCAATTCCGTTGTCAGACTGTAGTCGGCTTCATAGCGCTGAAAAATTTCCTGGGGACAACGTTTCATGAATAATTTTAACGAGGCGTCGTTTTGCTTTACGTCACGTTTTAAGTATCTCGCCGGAAATGCAAAACCTAGCTTATCACTTTCAAATGTATGGCCACCCGGAAATAAATAGGAGTACTCTGAGATATGTGCAGGAGTTGGGTAGTCAAAATAACACTCAATGAGAGGTAAACTGTCGGCAATTAACCATGAAGCATACCGGTGCATTGCCAATAAAAGTATCTCGGCAAACATATGCTGGGGGTCTCGCTCCGGACTATGTAATTTAAAGCCAAGAAATGCGGTATCACCGTCTACAGTCAGATTAATGGTAAAGGCTTTAGTTACCATGCCATAAAATCGCACTGCCAAATTTAACGCCTTATGCAGGGTGGGTTGATTAACGGTTAATCGCCCCATCATAAAATAGGAACCTGCGGGTACTGGGGAAGCACCAAGTCCCATACTTTCGTCTTGCATCGCTTGCCAAATTAGATTTTGAAACGTGGCGAGTTTTTCGGTCTTCACACGCAATTCAGGCTTATCAAAAACCTCCTCGGTGAGACCGAGTGTATTGAGCATGCTTGTGACATCGAGTTTGTTTTTGAGTGCCTCGTGGTAAAGCTGGCTAATATAGTGATTTGCCGCTGTACCCACTTCATATTTACCAGGCATACAATTAAACCTATTAACAAACTATTAACCAAGTATACTATTTTTCATACTGCACCAGATCTAGCAGCTTTGCAAAAAGGATATCGATGTCACCATTTATCAATTTGCTTGTCATTACTGTCCATGTGCTTTTGTGTTACGCAATTAAACTGCGTTCTTCAGGCCTATTTCGACAGGTAATCACTATTGTTGAAAACACCCCTACTCTTCAACAATACCGAATAAATATCAGCCACTTAAATTTCTCATTCTGGTCCTAACCCTATTGCAAACTCAGACTTTTTTCAGGCTCCCTTCCCCCTGTTTAGAAATAAATGTTAACCGCAGTCGAGTGCACCAACTTTGACTATGCATAAAGTTCCGTTTGGCACAAATTGTCAATTTTTTCGTCACTTTTCGCAATTTTAAGTGAAAACAGGATTGTTACTATACATGGAATTGTTAACCAATAATTATACAAATGTGTGCAAAGTTAACATTTGAATTTCATTTATAGCATCCGCTACCGATGCCAATAAGTCAGTTATTCAAGTGCAGATGCACCTATAACCTGGAGCAAACCATGTGCTTTTTTACACCTTACTTGTTCACTAAATCTGCATTTCAAATATTCAAAGATCAAACGTTCAACAATACGCAAGGTGATCGCAAGTCGGCTAATTTTTTCAAAAGAAGTCTGGTTGCAACATCCATTGGATTGTCTTTCCTGAGCTCAACCGCAATAGCACAGCAAACAGACACGGCACCTGAAGCAGAGAGCGAAGCCCAACTGGAAGTTATCACTGTTAATGCAAGGCGACGTGCCGAAAGCATGCAGGAAACGCCTATTGCAGTCTCTGCATTCTCAGTAAAGGAGCTTGAACGCCGCGGGATTGAGAATACCCAGGACTTAGACCGCGTGACGCCAAGTTTACAATTTGCTACCAGTGGCCAATTGTCGGGTAACAACTCAGCGGCAGTGGTATTTATTCGAGGTGTGGGTCAGTTAGATCCAACGTCATCGGTTGACCCCGGCGTCGGTATTTATGTAGATGACGTATACATGGGTCGGTCTGCTGGCGGCGCGATGGATTTCAAAGATATTCAGAGTGTTGAAGTACTGCGTGGTCCGCAGGGCACGTTGTTTGGTCGCAATACTATAGGGGGCGCGGTATTAGTGAAAACAGCTGAGCCGTCTGATGTCTTTGGTGGCAAAGCAAGGTTGCGTATTGGAGATGATAATCTACGCGAAGCCTTTGTTGCCGTTGATTTACCAATTACAACAGATTTACTGAGCCGTTTTTCATTAGGTACCAGAAAGCGCGATGGTTACGTTACGCGCGTATATGATGGTCAGGACTTAGGTAATGATGACACCTATTCGGTAAATGGAACGATTCAGTATACGCCGTCAGATACATTTAAAATAACGCTGAAAGGGGACTTCACAAAAGAGGATGAAAATGGCTCACCTTTTGTTTTTGCCGGCGTTAACGAGTCGGCGCCTGTTGCAGCCATAGTCAGTGTTGCAGCCGGTTGTCCAGGTGCAACTATTCCCTTTGCTCCACTGGCGCCTGGCGATGCAGGTTTCGGTGCGCCCAATGTACCGAACATAGACGATGATCGATGTGCCAATGACTTTCAACACAAAGGCGAATTTACCAATGGTGGCACTGCGCCGGTTGAGAGCACACTGAAAGGATGGGGCCTTTCTGCTGCTATGGAGTGGGAATACAGCAAGACTATTACACTGAAGTCCATTACCGCGTTCCGCTCAACAGAATGGACCGGTATTCGCGATGCCGACAATACACCGTTCGATATGCTAACCACAGATGTAACCAGTGATTCAGAGCAGTTTTCTCAAGAGTTTCAACTGATCTACGATAATGACAAAGTCTCCGGAATTACTGGGTTGTACTATTTTGATGAAACCAGTGACGACAAGCTATCCATTTTATTAGCGTTTCCTCCTTCGCCACCTGTCATAGGCTCGTTACTCAATGGCGGTCCCGGCACTCGTGACTATCAGGTCATTAACTTAGAAACCGAAAGCTTCGCGGTATTTTCCGAGTGGGCTTATGAGTTAAGCAATGACTGGAGTATTTCTGCAGGTTTGCGCTATACCGAAGATGATAAAGGGTTCCAGGGAACCATAATGAATTTGTTCCCTGCCACCCAGCCCGACCCAACCACCTTGCCAACAAAGGCAACCAGTGAGGGCGGCCCATTGTTTATCTTCAATACCCCCTTTGCAGATACCTATTCAGCTACTACCGGCTCTGCGTCAGTACGCTATAAAGTGCAAGAGAACATTAACACCTATTTAAGTTACAGCAGCAGTTTCAAATCTGGTGGATTTAACAGCCGTTACAATGCACCTACACCAGGGAACCTGCCCATCTCATTCGGAGAAGAAGAAGTGAGCTCCTGGGAAATAGGCGTTAAGGCCGATATCACCAACGACTTCCGAGTGAACGCGGCCGCTTTTATGTCTGAATACAGTGATATACAACTTATATTCCGTCAGGGCGTAGTGCCACTGCTGTTTAATGCTGGCTCAGCATCTATTGATGGTGTAGAGCTGGAGTTTACTTATATACCTACGAACAGTTTGTTAATTGAAGGTGGCTTTAGCTACCTGAGAGACAAAATTGACAGTATTACTGAAGTGAATGGTGCTCAGGCAACGATTACGCCAGACAATTCATTACCCCTGACACCCGAGTGGCAAGGTAATCTTGGTGCTTCATACAGCACGGAACTGGGCAATAATTATGAGTTAACTACCCGCCTTGACGTGTCATACACAGCAAGCCAGTACTTTGATTCTTCCAACACTGACATCGTGGCCCAAAATGACGGCGTTACTTACGTAACCGCATCGGTAAAGCTGGATGATTTGGTGAATTATTGGGATCTCACTTTCGGTGTTAATAACTTAACCGATGAGCGCTATATAGAGCAGGGTAATGCATCATTAGCCACGCTGGGCTACGCAGAAGTCATTTATGCCAGACCCAGAAACTGGTTCTTGTCTTTCTCTACTGAATTTTAGCGTTTTTTGGAACGTATCGGGCTCAGTTTACGCTGAGCCCGGCTTCGTTTATCAACTCACTATTTGGACAACATGTGCCCCAAACATCCTCTCTATTGGCGGTATTGTTGATGTAAGCAAGCACAAACTTACATTAGGATAATAAAATGACTAAGCATAATATTTTTCATGCATTTACGCTAGCCGCACTGTCTTCGACACTATTGGCTTGTAATTCTTCAAACAACGATATCTCCCCCGTAGAAATACCCCAACTTTCGCCTGCAACCGCGGCTAATTTATCTGGCAATTGTAACGACCTCGCAGCAAGTATGAGTGCACTTGCCAATACCACGATCACCTCAAGCAGCGAAGTAGCAGCGGGGGAACTAATGGTGGCCGGCAATGACATTCCCGCCCATTGTTTGGTAACAGGTAGCATGTTTGAACGCGTTAGTGATATAGACGGGAACGTATATGCTATTCGCTTTGAAATGCGCTTGCCTCTTAACTGGAACGGTCGCTTTTATCATCAAGGCAATGGCGGTATCGATGGCTCGGTTGTAACCGCGGTGGGCGATGCCGGGCCAGGTAACTTGAGCAATGCACTGTATCAGGGGTTTGCGGTGCTAAGCTCTGACGCTGGACACAGCGGAGCGTTAGGGCCGGCTTTTGGTGTGGATCCGATTGCCCGATTGGATTATGGCTATAAAGCAGTTGAGAAATTAACGCCAATGGCTAAGGAGCTGATCTCCATTGCATATGGCAAAGGGCCTGATCGTTCCTATTTTGGCGGCTGTTCAAATGGTGGGCGTCATACTTTTAATACATTTGCTCGCATGCCAGATGAATATGACGGATATCTTGCGGGTGCCCCTGGTTTCAGACTGCCTTATGCTGCTATTGCCAATATCTTCGGCGCGCAGCGTTACCTTTCAGTCGCCACTGACCCGAGTGATATTTCTACCGGGTTCACAGCCGAAGAGCGCAATATGGTTGCGACCGCTGCACTAGTGAAATGTGATGACCTGGATGGTATAAACGACGGCTTGATCGGCGACGTTGAAGCTTGCCAACGTGTCTTTTCATTGGATGATGTCCCATCTTGTTCATCTGAACACGACGGCACATGCTTGTCATCGCAACAAAAGGAAGCCCTTTCACCTATATTTTCCGGGGCCGTTACGGCGTCCGGTGAAGCTTTCTATGCGCCCTTTCCATTTGATACGGGTATTGCAAGCCCAGACTATAATTTCTGGGATTTCTTCGCCCCATTGGTACTCGATTCCGGCGGCGTTGGATTGATTTGGGGAGTGCCCGTTGCCGATCCGGCGACATTCAACGGCCCGGAATTCGCACTTACTGGCTCAATCGACGATATGCTCACCAGTATTGAATCGACCGACGACGTATACACAGAAGCAGCTAGCAGCTTTATGATCCCGCCAAACAATGCAGAAGCCCTATCCGCAGTGCGCGATAGAGGTGCCAAAATTATGGTTTATCATGGTGTAAGTGATGCCATTTTCTCAGCACTGGATACGATTAACTGGTACAACAATCTCACAGCAAACCACAATGACGACGCGTCTGATTTCGCTCGATTGTACCTGATGCCAGGTATGGGACATTGTTCCGGTGGTGCGGCGGTAGACCAGGTTGATTTATTAACGCCATTAGTTGCTTGGGTAGAATCTGGTATTGAGCCTGAAGGTCTTGTTGCAACAGCGCGGGGAGCAGGAAATCCTGGAGGTGAAAACCCTGCCATACCCGCGTCATGGGCCGCAGACCGAACTCGCCCGTTATGTGCCTATCCGACGGTAGCCCGAT
>NZ_CFIDRX010000119.1:0-13721 GCF_984433645.1 Marisediminitalea sp. | reverse complement strand
GCAGGCTGTCACAAAAGTGTCACCGGAACGTTATTTAATATCCAACCACTGCGCACGGACAGTGGTTTATTCACCTCACCGCACATTCCGGAGGCCCCACATGATACGTTTTACCAGTATCAATCGCTTGATCATGACGCCCGTCATGGCGATTATCAGCATTTTAGTGTTGCTCAATGCGGTTTCGCTCTCGTTGGCGTTCAGCCTGATTGAAGACATTGAACAGGTAGAGCTGACCCATGTTGAGTCGGAGCGCCAAATCAGCGAAGTGTTGTCTGAGTTTAAAACCCAGGTGCAGGAATGGAAAAACGTGCTGTTGCGAGGCAGTGTTGAGAAAGACCGAAATAAGTACTGGCAGCGGTTTCAGGAGCGTGAGCATGGGGTCAGAACCCAACTGAGCAAGTTGGTTCAGGCACAACAGTTACACGCTGAACAGAGTGCGACAATAGAAGCGTTTCTGGTTGCACACGACACCATGGGGACTAAGTACCGGGAAGGCTATCAGGCGTTTGTTGCGGCAGGATTCGACCCTAAAGTGGGCGACACCTTTGTGCGCGGCATCGACCGCGAACCTGCCAAGTTACTGCAGCAATTAGCAGACCGAATCGCACTGCTGTCTAAGCACGCTAAAGAAGACGTAGCCAGCCAAACCCGCCAGCGGTTGTGGATGATCTTACTATTGTCGGTGGTGGTGAGTGTGCTTTGTATCTGGTACCTGGTGGTTAATTTACGCAAAAATATCGTAAAACCCACTCGCGACATTGCCGCCTGCTTGCGTCAAATGGAGCAAAAGCACTATGACTATCGCTTGTCGTATCGCAGTGATCATGAATTAGGCGCAGTAGCGAGTGCCACGCGTCATTTGCAAACTAAACTGCAGGATACGGTTACACTGCTCTCTGATGCACAACTGCAAATGCAGCGTTCGCACGATACGCTGGATGATGTCAGTCAGGCCATTGAGCGCGGCGCAAACACACAGCATCAATCGTCTGACGCCCTTGCCAGCGCCAATGCCAAGCTTGATGAAATAGTAAAAAGCCTGGTCGCAATTACCACACAGGTATCGGTGGCGTCGGGTAACTCTCAAACCCAGGTAAATGAGTGCTATCAAACCTTTGAATCGGCCAATCAGGGCTTTGCCCAACTGGCACAAACGGTAACAGATGCCAGTAAAATCGTGAATGAGTTGCAGGCGAGAAGTGCCAGTATTCTTACCGTGGTCAATGTCATCAATGAAATTGCCGATCAGACTAACCTGCTTGCACTGAATGCGGCCATTGAAGCAGCCAGAGCCGGGGATCACGGACGTGGGTTTGCCGTTGTTGCTGATGAGGTGAGGGCACTGGCAGCGAAAACGCAGCAATCGACTCAGGAAATAAACGGCATCCTCAGTGCATTCGAGTCAGATGCCAACAAAGCCGTCAATGCCATGCAGAACGGTCAGCATCACGCTGATTCCAATGCACAAAGCGCGCAGCGGGCATTGGTGTTACTGAATGACCTTGTGCGCTACATTGAAGAAACACAAAGTGTGGTTGCTGCGCTCAACGATGCAGCTGGTGAGCAGTCTGAGGTGGTCCGGCAATTGGATGCCGTTACCCAAAAAGTGCTGCGTTCGTCAGAAGAGTATCACACGCTGGCGAAAAGCGATGGTATCTCCCGGGCGATTGGGCAGATGTCACAAAACGTCACCTCTGTGGTATCGGCACTGAGCTAAACAGCGTATTTTGGCGTACAATGGGGCAAACACTGCGCAGTACAGGCCAACATGTTGTTAAACAATCTGACGTTTCATCCTATTTACAGTCAGCTTTCTTTGCCGGTGAGGCATCGGTTCCCGATAGAAAAATATCAGGGGATTTACGATGCGTTGTTGGCAAGGGGAGTAGAGCGTGAACGTTTTGTCTCACCTGAGCCCGTTTCCGTTGAATTACTGCAACAACATTACCTCCCTGAGTACGTGAACAATCTGATAGGCGGAACGCTGGACCGACAGGCTATGCGACGTATTGGCTTTCCCTGGTCGGAACAACTAATCCAACGCAGCCTCACCGCCGTTGGCGGCACCATTCAGACTGCAGAGCTGGCACTGCAACATGGCATTGCACTAAACCTCACCGGTGGTTATCACCATGCTGCCGCCGACTTTGGTTCAGGATTCTGTTTGTTTAACGATCTCTATCTGGCTGCCAGGCGAATGCTGCAGTCCTCTGATATCGACAGAGTATTGATTGTTGATCTGGATGTACATCAGGGTGACGGCACTGCATTATTGGCTCAGCACGACGACAGTGTGATCACGCTTTCATTGCATGGTGAAAAGAACTTTCCCCACCGTAAACAACAGTCAGACATGGATTTTCCACTGCCCAAAGGCACTACCGATGACGATTATCTGAATGTTGTTGATGAGGCGGTGTCTTTGGCCCTGCGAAGTTATTCTCCCGACGCGGTTATTTATGATGCCGGTGTCGATATCCACGAGGATGATGATCTGGGTCATCTTAACATCAGCACGGCCGGGGTGTTAGCCCGGGACCGACTGGTCATTAATGCCTGCAAGCAGCATTGCCTGCCGGTGGCTTGTGTCATTGGAGGCGGGTACCAGCGTGATATTGGTGCGCTGGTAGACGTTCATCTTCAGCTTTTTAAAGCAGCCGGTGTCTACTAAACTGCAGTAAACCTTAACGAAGCCGCTGAATTAAAACAGCGCGAGCTGGACTCCGACGCCGATGCGCTCCTGCTTGCGGTTGTAATCGATGAGTGAATCACCGTAACCGTTAAAGTACTCCAGCACTGCTTCGTAACGAGGTGAAATGGGGTAGCTAAACGTTATACCAACACTGCCGCGATTTTTGTCCCATTCCAGGTTGTTTCTTAGCTGAATAAGCACGCCCCAATTGTCGAAGCGGGTGCCGTAACCTATTTCCATGCGGCCGTAATAATGGTTGATATCCGGATTGTCATCACCACTGGTATCATTTTCATCGACTTTCGCATCTTCAGGAACGCGATACCAGGTTTTCAGGTAATAGACGTCATCCTCGTCGCTAAACAAGGTTGAAAGCATAACGCGGTTCCAGCTTCTTGAGCGGATACCGCTTTGACCGTTGGACATGTGATTAAAGCCCAGTTGAATAGCATTGAAGTCAAAACCCAGTAAGCGGATATCGGTATTCCACTGGTAGAACACTTCGGGCTGATAATTGGTTTCCCTGAAGGGCTTGGACACTTCGCTGTTGTATAGTTGCCAGAACGAGGTCAGAGTGAAACCGAAGTACAATCCTTCAACCGAATCTTCCTGTGTGTAGAGCGGAAGCTTAATACTGAGTTGAAACTTGGCTTCGTTGTTGTCGACATTGTCACTGGTTAATGCTTCGTTGCCCAATGAATTTGGGTTAGTAACATGACTAAAGGGCAAAATATAGTTGCGCTGATACTGAGTAATGGCAAACGCATTTGCCAGCGCTGTGCGATCTGATTCAAAGCGTTTGGTTAGTATACTGGGCTTGGCAACAACACCGGGCTCTTGCTCCAACTGTTGAGTTGCATTGGGATCCTGAGCAAGGGTAGGCGTGGCAACAAGCGCTAACGCCGCCAAACACCCTTTCAAATAAGAAAAGTAATTAACGGAGCGGTTATTCACAAAAATCAATGGTGAGTCCTTCGTAAGCGGCAAACATCTCCAGCGGCGACTCGGCGGCAGCAATAAACTGATTACAGTGAGACACAATGGCATCAATATCGTCATCGGTTCTGCACGGATCGTGACTGTACAGTGCCAGACGTTTGGCATTGCAAGCCATGGCCAGCTTAACCGCTTCCTCAGCCACGGAGTGGCCCCAGCCACTTTTCGCCGGCATGTCGGATGTCATGTACTGTGCGTCGTGGATGATCAGGTCGGCATCCCGGGCAAATTCTACAAAGGTCAGAAAATCTGTTTCTTTTTTGTATGGGGGGTACAGCTCGTTATCGGTGATGTACGCTATTTTTTTGCCCTGATCGGTAATGGAGTACGCACTGCCTTTTCCGGGGTGGTTCATGGGGAGCCGGGCAATACTTGCGCTGCCAATTTTCCAATGGTTGGTGGAATCCGGAATGGGGGTAATGACAATGTTGGACAGCAACGCGCTGGCGGGGACCGGGAATACCGACCCTTGCATTTGTTTCATAATGGCGTCGTATTCCGGCAGAGTTGTTAATCCTGGGGTAATGTTAATTTCACGCTCGGGTTGATAAATGGGCGTAAAAAAGGGAAAGCCCTGAATGTGATCCCAGTGATTGTGGGTCAGCAGAATATGAATTGGCGTGGTTTTTTTAATTAACTTTTCGCCGAGCAAGCGAATGCCGGTACCGGAGTCCAGAATGATATCGGTACCGTCACCAGGAACAACATGCACACAAGCGGTATTACCGCCATATCGCACAAAATCTTCGCCGGGTGTGGGTATTGAACCTCGCACACCATAGAAGGTGAGTTGCATGTTCGCTCCTTACGCTTGTTCGCCTCACTGCGTATTGTCAGCGAGGCGTTTGCTTTTTCTTATTATTAAAGCGTTCCAATGAAATTGGCAACGTCTGATAAGTCTAGTAGTGTTTTTTCACCTGTGCGACGGTTTTTGTACTCAACTTGCTGATTATCAAGATTTCGTTCGCCGACAACGATACTGTGCGGGATCCCTACCAGTTCCATGTCGTTGAACATTACGCCCGGGCGCTCTTTGCGATCGTCAAACAACACTTCAATGCCTAAATCGACTAATTGCGCATAAATCGCCTCTGCAGCGTCTTTAATCCGCTGTGACTTGTGCATGTTCATAGGAATTAGCGCAACCTTGAATGGGGCGATAGGGTCTGGCCACATAATGCCGTACTTGTCGTGGTTCTGCTCGATCGCTGCGGCCACAATACGCGACACGCCAATACCGTAGCAGCCCATCGATAAAATCTCGTGTTTGCCGGTTTCACTCAACACACCGCAGTTCATAGCTTTAGAGTATTTATCGCCCAGTTGGAAGATATGACCCACTTCAATACCGCGCTTAATTTCAATGGTGCCTTTGCCATCCGGAGACGGATCGCCAGCTTCAATGTTGCGCAGGTCAGCAGTTTCGCCTGTAAAGGATTCACCCAAAATGGCAGCTGCCACAAAGTCTGCAATCACAGGTACGGAAACTGACGCTACATCAACGTCGCTTAACGCAACACCTAAAACAGACTGCGCTTTTTCGTCGCTGGCAATAACCAGCGGACTGGCTACCTGCGCGACTTTTTCGGCTTTGATATCGTTCAGCGTGTGCTGTGCAGACAGTGCTAACAACACCCATTGCTCAGCATCGTCTTCGGATTCACCCTGAACCAATACAAACTGAAGGGCTTGCTCGCCAGCAGATTCAACCGGCAGCGTCTGTGCCATTTCAACGTTTGCGGCGTAGTCTGATTCGGTAGAAAAGGCGATGGCGTCTTCACCTGAGTCGGCTAGAACATGGAATTCATGAGAAACGCTACCACCAATAGAGCCGGAATCGGCGATAACCGCGCGATAGTCCAGACCCATGCGTTCAAAGATATTACAGTAGGTTCTGTACATAACATCGTACGTTCCTTGCAGGCAGTCCTGGCTCAAGTGGAAGCTGTACGAATCTTTCATGGTAAATTCACGGCCACGCATAATGCCAAAACGCGGGCGAACTTCGTCGCGGAATTTGGTCTGAATCTGATACAGGTTAATTGGCAGTTGTTTGTAGCTGCTGATTTCGTTGCGTACCAGGGCTGTGATCACTTCTTCATGAGTCGGGCCCAGTACAAAGTCACGCTGGTGGCGGTCTTTAATGCGCAATAGCTCGGGACCATACTCTTCCCAGCGACCAGACTCTTCCCACAGGTCAGCGGGTTGTACTACCGGCATCAGGACTTCGATGGCACCGGATTTGTTCATTTCTTCGCGAACGATGTTGGCAACTTTATTCAGTACACGCAGACCGGTTGGCAGCCAGGTGTACATACCGGCAGCGAGTTTGCGGATCATACCCGCGCGCAGCATAAGCTGGTGGCTAATGACTTCTGCATCAGCAGGGGTTTCTTTTTGCGTCGATAACAAATACTGGCTGGTACGCATTGGTAGTGTTTACCTATTTCTGATTATTAAACCCGCGTATTCTAGCAGCGTTACGGGCGCTTACAAAGCCTGTTGTCCCCGGTCTGTGTTCTTTCCCACACATTTTTTCTGAACAGGTTATTGGGGGCAGGTCAGCTCGCGTGCAAACAGCAAGTTTGTTGTCTAAAAGCAGTCAACTCAACTTATACCAACGATACAATCTCGGTGACCCAAACCTCGCCCTGAGATACCCGCCAGTGTACGTCTGCATCGTAAAGCTGAACCTGGTAGTCTTTCGGATCATCCAGCTGCGACTGTTTGTAAGCGGGGCGAGGGTCCTGGGATAAGCAGTTTTCAATTAACAGAGGCAAATCCTGTTGTGGTTGCCTGGCAAGTTGAGCCCGAGCCTGCTCGGTAAAATTCACGGTTAAATTTGGCACGGGCTTGTCGTCAAGCAGCGCAGCCGACGCATTCTGTATAGCATCACTGTAGGGAATGTAGGGTTTGATATCGATAATGGGTGTGCCGTGCAGCAAATCGATATTGCCCACATGGAGAAACAGCCCCGATGCAGTGTGCTCAACGCCCAGGTTTTCCACTGCAGACATGCCAATTCCGTTGGGACGAAAGGTGCTTCGGGTAGCAAATACGCCCGTGCGGGTATTGCCACCCAGGCGCGGCGCTCTAACCGTGGGTGACCATCCTTTATCCAAATTCTCGTGGAATAGAAACAACAGCCAGAGATGACTGTATGTGTCTATTTGCCGCAGCGAATTAGGGTCACTAAAAGGCGGGGTGAGTTTAATTCGACCTTGCGCTTTTGCCAGTGCTGGCTGACGGGGGATCGCAAATTTTTGTTTAAAAGGCGACTCAAGTGTTCCAATTGGTTCAATTGAGTACACATTCGGTTTTGTCATAGTTTGCAACACTTTTGTAGTGGTTCTGACACATTGTGCACACATTTTCGGGGTATCTTACATTGGCTATTCCGTGAGTGCGATCCATTCGAGGCTTGAATGTAAGTTGTCTCTATGGGTAGCCCAACCACGTCCTCCCTGGGACATAGCATCTTGTCGCTGGCCAGATGGCCGGCGATGTTTTTTGCTATTCAGTTCCCTCCGGTCCATTACACAGCCCTATTTTGTGAATTCATCACATAACACATGATTGAAATTTACGCGTGTGTCACTATATATCAAGCGCACATTAGCTCATGTAGCCACAGTGCATACAGACTATTTAGTACAACGTAAAAGAATAAGCGTCGCAGATCGTAATAGGATGACTATGATCTCAGTAAAAAACTTATCCAAACATTACCACCACTTTAAAGCGGTTGATGATTTGTCGTTTGATATTGCTCCAGGCAATATCGTTGGGTTTCTCGGTCCGAATGGAGCGGGCAAATCCACTACCATGAAAATGCTGACCGGTTTTTTGCCGCCTACGTCAGGCGATATTGTTATTCAGGACAAGCGCTACGCGTCGGATGCCAAGGCGATTCAGCGCAATATCGGGTACTTACCCGAGGGCGCGCCCGCCTACGGCGATATGACGGTTTGGCAATTTCTGCACTTCATTGCCGATGTTCGCGGGCTGAAAGGCGCTGCGCGAAAGTCACGTTTGTTTGATGTAATTGGCCGGGTTGAATTAGCCGATGTGCTAAACCGACCGATAGATAATCTGTCAAAGGGATTCAAGCGCCGTGTCGGCCTGGCGCAAGCTATTTTGCATGACCCGGATATTCTGATCCTCGATGAACCGACAGACGGTCTGGACCCAAACCAAAAACACCATGTTCGTCAGTTAATTGAAGACTTGTCGAAAGAGAAAATTGTGGTGATTTCTACCCACATTCTTGAGGAAGTCACAGCGGTATGTAATCGGGTTATGATCATTGCCAACGGCCAGCTTCGATTTGATGATACGCCCAATGCACTGCGTCATCAGTCTCGTTTTTGCAATGCAGTCAGCCTGAAGATGAGCTATGCCGCGGATATTTCCGGCCTGGCAGAGCTTGAGGGTGTAGAAGAAATGGAAATTGACCGCAAAACCGGTTTGGTGACCTTGTTTCCCGAACCCGGTAAGCATATTTTCCATGTCATCAACGAATACGTTACCCAGCGCCGTTTGCCGGTTGAAACCCTTACTCTTGAGCAAGGGCGGTTGGACGAAGTATTCCGGGATATCACTACCCGGGAGGTGTCACATGGCTAATGTCTGGTTTATTACCCGCAGAGAATTCAGTAGTTTCTTTGCCACGCCGGTCGCTTATGTGTTCATTGCGATTTTTTTAATGCTGTCAGGCGTGTTTACCTTTTTCATTGGCAACCTGTACGAACGCGGTCAGGCTGACCTCATTCCGTTTTTTAATTTTCATCCCTGGTTGTATTTGTTTCTGGTGCCAGCCATGGCGATGCGCAGTTGGGCCGAAGAGCGCAAATCCGGCTCAATTGAATTATTAATGACGTTACCTGTGAGCATAGGTGAGGCAGTGCTGGGTAAATTTCTGGCGGCCTGGTTTATCCTCGCACTCTCGCTCATTCTGACCTTTCCTTTGTGGCTAAGCGTTAACTATCTCGGTCAACCCGACAACGGCATAATACTGGCCGCTTACATTGGCAGCTGGCTTATGTCCGGGGCGTTTCTGGCTATCAGTACCTGTATGTCAGCCTTTACTCGCAATCAGGTTGTCGCATTTATTCTGGCCGTGGTTGTGTGCTTTTTATTTGTGGTGTCAGGCAGCGGTATAGTGCTTGATGCGTTTGAGCCCTGGGCGGGTAACCTGTTGCTTGATACCGTAGCCAGCTTCAGTTTTCTTACCCACTTTGAAGCCATGGCAAAAGGGGTACTTGCTATGAATGACGTGGGCTACTTCCTGATCATTATGGTGATTTGGCTGTATGCCACCCTGGTTGTAATTGAAAATAAGAAGGCGGATTAACCATGAAAAATACCACTGCCTTTACAACTCTCGCGCTGCTCATTGCGCTATTTTTCGGTGTCGTGGTGATCAACAATGAATTATTAGGTCATTACCGCATCGATTTAACCGAAGATAAAGTGTATTCCCTGTCGCCCGGCAGTCAGAAGGTGCTGGATGAATTGGACGAACCGATTGTACTGTACTTCTTCTTTTCGGATTCCGCATCGAAAGGCATGACCGCATTGCGCAATTATGCCAATCGCGTTCAGAGCCTGTTGGAAGAGTACGCCAGTCGCGCGAATGGTAAGATTACGCTAAAAGTGATTGACCCTGAGCCTTTTTCTGAGGCAGAAGATCTTGCCGCACAGTATGGCTTGACCGGAGCAACGCTTGGGCCGGTTGGCGAAGCAATTTACTTCGGGTTAGCGGGTACGAATGCGGTAGACGACCAGTTCAGTATCGGCTTTTTTGACCCCCAGCAGGAAACCTTTCTGGAATATGACATCAGTAAGCTCATTTATCAGTTAAGCGATCCTGAGCCTGTTTCTGTAACGCTATTAACGGACTTGAACTTACTCGGTGGCCAAAATCCCATGTCGGGCCAGTATACGCCGCCAATGACTTTCTATAGTCAGCTAAATCAGCTCTACGATGTTACCACGATTGGCAGTGATGCATCGCAATTGCCTGACGACACAGATGTGCTGGTGGTTGTGCATCCGCAAAACTTATCAGAATCCCTGTTGTACTCCATCGATCAGTTCGCGATGAAACAAGGGCGGATACTCCTGTTCATGGATAGCCACTACGAGTCAGACCCAATGGCGATGATGAGCGCGATGGGCGCCAATGCATCCGAGTTCTCGCTATTGGAAAAGTGGGGGATTAACGTCGACACCAGCAAAGTCGTATTAGATGCTCGATTGGGACTGGACATTCGCACGCCGGAAGGTGCAGTCGCAAGACATCCCGGGATCATTGGTTTAACCGGCGAGCAGTTAAATCGCGAGGACATTATTACGGCCAATCTGGAGCTTATTAACGGCTCGTCGTTTGCGCCACTCTCGCTAAATCAGGACAGCCGCTTGCGCCTGACGCCCCTTGCGTATTCTTCGCAGGACGGCGTAGCTGTGAGCAGCAGTGACTATGCGCTAACCCGTGACCCTGGAGCGCTGCAACGCATGCTGGATACGACTAAACAGCAATACACGCTGGCTGCAAGGATTGCCGGAGCAACACGTTCGGCCTACGACAGCGCGCCTGATTTTGAAGAAAGTAACGCAATGCAATCTGCACATGTGAGTCAGACTACACAGTTAAACGTTATTGTGTTCACGGATGCCGACATGTTGGCGGATCGCTTTTGGGTTCAGCAAAGCAATTTCTTTGGCGAAACCTTGTTCACCCCATTCGCGAATAATGGTGACGCGGTGATCAACGCTAGCGAAAACCTGGCCGGAAGCAGCGCATTGATCAGTATTCGGGGACGCGGTACGTATGCGCGACCTTTCGAGGTGGTTCAGGCTTTGGAAGCGAAAGCGGAAGCGCGCTTCCGGGAACAGGAAGAGCGGCTGCAGGCCCAGTTGCAACAAACGGAAGCGCAATTAGCCGAGTTGCAGAGTGTGCAAAATGAATCCGGTGCGTTAACGCTCAGTCCGGAGCAACAGGCTGCACTTGACGAGTTTATTGCGCAGCGGGGAGCGATTCGCAGGGAGTTGCGCGATGTAAGGTATCAGTTGGAGCGTGACATAGACACGTTGGGCAATTATCTGAAATTACTCAATATTGCCGTTGCACCGCTAGTGTTGGTTACCTTGTTATGGCTAAGCGCGCGTTTATTTAAGCGCCGGGCCGGTAAACAAGTCAGGGAGGAAATCGCCGCATGAAGCGTATCGTTGTTCTAAGTGTATTGGTTATTTTGTCGTTAGGTGGCGCTTACTACTTAACGATGTACAGAGGACAGGCAGACAGTGCACCAGCTCATGTCCTGCTGGGCGGACTGGAGGAAAATGCTTCAGCGCTCACGGCAGTAACCATAGAAAATGCTGAGGGTGTTGTATTCAGTGCGCGCCGGGAGCAAAACCAATGGTTCGCCACGCATCTGGACAGCATGCTGACGTTTCCGGTTGATATGACTGCGCTGTCTGATTTTGTCAGTGAGCTCACTCAAGCCACGGTATTGGAAGGGAAAACGGCTAAGGCCAGTCAGTATTCGCGGTTGGGGGTTGAGCCTGTGACACAGCCAGGCTCCCAGGGCACGCTGATCACGTTGGCCTCGGCTACTCAGCAATGGCGGGTGTTGCTGGGCAATCTTGCCAGCAGCGGTATGGGACGCTACGTGCGGGAACCTTCACAACAACGCAGTTACCTTATCGACAAACCATTAGCGTTGCCGGTGGGCAATGCCGACTGGCTAACAAAGCAGTTAATAACAGTGTCGGTTAATACGCTCTCTGAAGTCATTGTAGATGGGCAGGAACCTTTTACGCTGTTTAACAACAGTGAAAACGGTGAGTGGCAACTATTTGATGTCGCAGCTTCCGAACTAGCGTATCCGGGTATCTTGTCACAAACGGTCAATGACATCGTAAATGTGAACTACGACGACATGCGTGCGCGTATGCCGGAAGAAGCTCTCGATGAACCATTACAATCGATTACGCTGAACGGTAACAAGCAAACGCTAACGATTCATGTTTTTGCTAAACAGCAGGACGCCTCAGGTTATCTTGTTTCTATTGCTCACGAGGCCGACGGCGAGACACCCTGGACGCCGGAAGGTATTGAAAATTGGGTGTTTGAGCTGACCGACTTTCAGGCCAGAGGGCTACTGACACTGCGTTCGGATTTAATTCGATCACCGGAAGCCGAGTAAATATTAAATATAGTCAATATCCTGTGCCCGCAGAGGCGGGTACAGGGTGGATGCTTTGTCTTTGTTAATACTCTTCTGACTTACAGGCCGCTAATTGTGCAGCCAGATGTGGGCATCCTAATGCTTCCGCTTTCGCGATATTGACCTCAGGAATATCCTGTGGCGCATCATAATGTTTCAGCGCTTCGGTAACGTCTTTTTCTCTGATGATATGCAGTACCGGGTGAGGAGCCCGGTTTGTGTAATGACTGGCACTCTGTGGATCCTCGCCATCAAACAGATAATCCGGGTGAAACGTGGCCAGTTGGTAGGTGCCACTGTAATCCCAGTGTTCAATGCATTGCTGTGCCATATCAATAAGCAGCAGAAAATCATCAAACTCAGCCCAACCTGTCGGCAATATGAGTAGTGTGGTGGCGATAGTCGGATTGTTATCGAGTAATTCGCACTCGTTTTGTAACATTGTCAGGGCGTCGGCCATGTCGGCACTTTCGCATTCGGCATAACGGATTTGGTTGTTATTGCGAACATAGCTGGCAAAAGGGCAAAAGTTATGGGCTATCACCATCGTATCCAGCCAGCGCTGCACGTGCAGACTGGCTGGTGTTTGCGGAGTCATTTTCATGAATGGAATTTAACGTAGGCTTCCAGCGTGTTTTCAATCAAACTGGCCACTGTCATTGGGCCAACACCACCTGGTACGGGGGTAATATAACCGGCTCTGTCTTTCGCTTTGTCGAATTCGACATCACCAACCAGGCCGCCTTCAGCAGTGCGGTTAATACCTACATCAATAACGATAGCGCCAGGTTTAATCCAGTCTCCCGGAATAAACGCAGGTTTACCTACCGCAACAACCAGCAGGTCCGCACGGCTAACGTGTGATTTTAAATCCTGGGTAAACTTGTGGCAGGTTGTCACCGTGCAACCGGCAAGCAATAACTCCAGTGACATTGGGCGTCCAACAATATTCGATGCACCAACAATAACCGCATCCAGGCCTTTCACAGGACGCTTGGTTGCTTCAATCATGGTCATAATGCCCTTTGGCGTACACGGGCGAAGGGCCGGAATACGCTGAGCCAGTCGGCCTATGTTGTAAGGGTGGAAGCCATCGACGTCTTTGTGCGGATGAATACGTTCAAGAATGGCTTCTGCATTTAAACCAGCAGGCAAAGGTAACTGTACCAGAATGCCGTCAATTTCTGCGTCGTCATTGAGTTTGTCAACCAGCGCTATTAGATCTTCCTGGCTACTGTCTGCTGGCAAATCAAAAGAGCGTGATAAAAAGCCCACTTCTTCACAGGCTTTGCGTTTGTTTGAAACATACACTTGCGACGCAGGATCTGCGCCTACCAGGACAACGGCAAGACCGGGTTGACGTTTACCGGCTTCTTTTAATGATTTTACATAACTGGCGACGTCTTGTCGGACTTGCTTGGCAATCTGTTTGCCGTCTATAAGGTGCGCGGTCATAGTTACTTGCTGCTTCTGTTGATTCAAAAAGGAGAGTGTCTAATATTTTCACATAAATAGTGTGGCTTAGGAAGTTAGCAATCGGTGTAATGTCTTTTGCGCGTGGTATTCAGGTTGCCATGGTATTTCTCAATAGCTGTCCTTCATATGGACTATTGTTGGCTAAAAAATAACTCAGTTGCTGAGTTAATGAGCATACAAACATTTTGCTAAAAAAAGTGTTTGACGAGGTAGGGGCAAATCGGTAACATGCGCCCCCCGTAACGAGAGGGAAATTTACTCTCCTTACACAGTCGGTGAGTGGCGCAGCTTGGTAGCGCACTTGTTTTGGGTACAAGGGGTCG
>NZ_CFIDRX010000118.1:0-13735 GCF_984433645.1 Marisediminitalea sp. | reverse complement strand
CCAAAGACACATTAACTAAATGGCAGTTACACAGAATCTGTTACAGGCTCTTGGAGTCTCCAATGCAAAACTTTGCTAAGACCATTCGCCGTCCTAACATAAACCCTCAAACCCACTCAGCTCCGTCTTAATTACACCAAACCCTATCTTGGCAGCGACAGTTTAAACGCCGCTAACTGGTTATAGTAACCTATTGCCTCATTTAGCAACGGCTGTAAAGCGTCGGGAACTTCGGGAATAGGGCCTTCCGGGCCAGCAAAGCCTGTGCTTTTCCATACCTCTCGGTACCAGTGTGGGGCCCAGGCACCGTCGGATTTATGACCGCCGGCAGGCCAGGACAGCATGGCCGGATCCCAGGGTATGTTGAGCGCATTACACAAGGCTTCAAGGTAAGCTGCGGGATTAGAGCGAATGTCGCCGGAGTCGATAACAATGGGCGTGGCTGAATGCTTTTTGGTTAACGATGCAAATAAGTCTGCTTGTTCTTTAACGCCAATGTCACTGAGTGTCGGTACGCCGTTCTTCTTGGTGTAACTCGTAATTACACGCGCAGGGTGGCGAATGAGAAATACGTGTTTAACTGCATCCATCCAGTCCAGAGGAAAGCCTTCGAGCATGTGCTGCGGCATGTGTTTCTGGTAAAACAGCGATTTGTTGTCCGGGATTTCCCCTGCACAGCGGTTAGCCACATCCTCAGGGTTGGTTTCTTCTTTGTCGAAGATGGTGTCCAGCAAGGGATCAGGTCTGCCGCCAATGTGCAGAAACGGGGCGTAAAAAGGTTCATCCCACACTGCACAATCGGCACGGGCGCCAAAAGCGTACATCATGGCAGTTGAAAGGTTTCTGGGCCCAGACCACATCGCAATACGCATTCCATTTCCCTGTGTTGTTATGTTATTTGAATTACTAACATACGAGACAAGTCTGCCTGCTGCAATGTAATTCATGCCGGTATAACTGCACTGCACCCTTTTCAGGCAAGCCGTTCGATGATGATGCGTTGAGTAGCAAAAACATACGCCAAATAAAGCGCTTACGGTCATTTTTACCTGCCACGATTCTTGCATCCGCCGCTAAAACGTATTCTTTATTGTAAAGAGCAGGGTCATAAGTGGCAGAACCGTCATCTCCCAATTCTAACGCGCTGGTATGGGCTTTACTGCCGGTTGTGCTAACAGCAGCTATTCTGATGTATGTGCTGTTTGGCTTAAATGGCGGCCCACATATACCGCTGTTACTGGGATGCGCCATAACGGCGTTCATTGGCGTATTGCGGGGCGTGTCCTGGCATGCGGTACAGACTGCGATGATTCGGAATATTGCCGAAAGCCTGCCAGTACTGGGCATATTTATGTTGGTGGGCATGACTATCAGCAGTTGGATTGCATCGGGCACGGTGCCTTTTCTCACCGCTCAGGGAATAAAACTCATTTCGCCGGACTGGTTTCTACCCGCTACCTGTTTACTGTGTGCGCTGGTTTCTGTTTTTACGGGCACATCATGGGGCACAGTGGGCACGCTTGGCCTGGCGCTAATGGGCATGGCCGAAGTGCTGGATATTTCATTGGCGCTGTGCGCCGGTGCCATTGTGTCGGGGGCCTGGTTTGGCGATAAGATGTCGCCCCTGTCTGATACCACGAATTTCACCGCAGCGATTGCGCGAGTCGATTTATACACGCATATTCGCAACATGATCCCCAGTACATTGCCGGCCATGTGCATTGCGTTGATTTTGTATTACTGGCTGGGGCCGGATTCGGCCTCAAATCCCGTCGACAATACCTCACTAACGGCGCTCTCGACCAGTCTGGAGAAACATTTCAACCTTGCCTGGTACGTATTAATACCGCCCGGCGTGATTGCTTTAACTATCTATTTCCGTCTGCCCGCAATACCTGGTTTGTTCTTCGGTGTAGTGGCTGCATGCCTTGTTGCAGTGGTGGGGCAAGGGGTATCGCCGGAATCACTGGTTCAGTTACTGATGAACGGTTTTCAGAGCCAAACCGGGCAGGCTGGGCTGGATGCGCTGCTGTCAAAAGGCGGCCTGATGTCGATGATGTGGGTGATCTCGTTGATTATTCTTGCCATGGCGCTTGGCGGGGCATTGCAGGCGACAGGCAGTCTGGAAACCTTGCTACAAGCGTTATTGAATGTCGCAAGCACCCGTTTTCGATTGGTTCTGGTAACGCTATTGGCGGCGCTGGGGTTTAACTTTGCCAGCAACGCGTTTATTGCCTATACCTTACCAGGCCGAATGCTGCTGCCTGCTTTTCATCAGCGCGGCCTGTCAGGCGCAAATTTGTCACGTTTACTGGAAGACGCTGCCACCATGAGTGCGCCCCTTATTCCCTGGAATTCCGGCGGCGTTTATGTGGCTGGTACATTGGGTATTCCCACTATCTTATATGCCCCGTTTGCCTTTGCGAATTGGCTGGCACCGTTGTTTGACCTGCTGTGGGCGGCGTTAAACTGGTTTATGCCAACATGCAATGAAAAGCAGGATAAGATGATGAGTGATAACGCATTATTGAGGAAACAGGATGCAGGAACATAAAGCCGGCGGTGCACACGCGTCGATTGACGACGAGCGAAATCAGCATATTAAAATATACGTGAATGGCGACTTAGTTCCTAAACATGAGGCCAAGGTATCTGTTTACGACAGTGGTTTTATGCTCGGCGACGGCGTATGGGAAGGCTTGCGGTTGCACAATGGTAAATTCGCCTTTATTGACGACCACCTCGACCGCTTGTTTGCTGGTGCCAAGGCGCTGGATATGGATATTGGCAAAACCCGTCAGGAGCTTACCGATGCGCTTTATGCCACAGTGGAAGCTAACGGTATGACCGATGGTGTACATGCGCGTTTAATGGTAACCCGTGGGCCTAAGAAAACGCCGTATCAGGACCCAAGGCTCAGTTTGTGGGGGCCAACCATTGTGATCATTGCAGAGTATAAATCACAGGACCTGACACCGGTAGAGCAGGGCATTAAGCTGTTTACCGTGCATGTGCGAAGAGGGCACCCGGATGTACAGGATCCGCGCTTGAACTCACACAGTAAAATAAACTGTATTACCGCTATGATTCAGTCTTACAAAGCCGGTGCAGATGAAGCCCTGATGTTAGACCCTCATGGCTTTGTGAGTACCTGTAACTCCACTAATTTTTTCATAGTGAGAAAAGGCGAGGTGTGGACGTCTACCGGAGACTATGCAATGAAAGGGATCACGCGGCAGAAAACCATTGATGTGTGCCGAATGCACGGTATACCAGTTTTCGAGAAAAACTTCTCTTTAGTAGACGTATACAGTGCCGATGAAGCCTTTGTTACCGGTACGTTCGGTGCACAAACGCCGGTTATCGACGTAGATGGGCGCAGTATTGGCGAGGGTAAACCCGGTCCAATGGTTAAGCGTATTCGCGAGCTTTATCACGCCATGGCAGAAATCAAATAGTCGCTGTGTGCCTTAGTTTGCTACAGCTGTTCTGACAGAACACTGTCCCAATAAGGCGTTTCACCAAAGTACTGGCTGGCAAAGTCGATAAACGCGCGTACTTTACTGGCCAGCAACTGACGGTGTGCATACACGGCATACAGGTGAATAGGCTCGGGCGTGTGCTCTGGCAGAATCACTGACAGTGATCCTGCTTGCAGTGCCTTGTAGCAAATAAAGGTGGGTTGCAACACAATACCCTGGCCCAACACCGCCACCTGACTGAGCAGGCCGCCATGATTACAGCTCAGTTTGCCCAGTTGGTCATGGGTAGTACCTACCAGATATTGATGCGGCAGCGGGCCATTGTCGGCGTCCAGATAGCTGTAGCGCAAATAGTTATGTGACTTCAGTGCTTCCAGACTGTCTGGCGTTCCAAATTCAGCTAAATACGCTGGCGCAGCGCACAACACCATTCGAATGGTAGTCAGGCGGCGGGCGATCAGCGATGAGTTTTTCAGGTTGCCAATACGCAGGGCAATATCAAAGCCTTCTTCTACAATATCTACTTTGCGGTCGTTAAGCTGCAAGTCGATATCCACATCTGGGTATTGCTGCTGAAAAGCGTGTATAAGCGGGGCCAGATGCAGAGTAGCAAATGCAACAGGGGCGCTTATGCGTAGTAACCCTTTTGCGTTGGCTTGCATATCGCCCAACTGGCTTTCCATTTCGTCAATATCGTTGAGAACTTGCTCTGCCCGGATCACGTAACGCTCACCCGCCTCGGTAAGGTGCACTTTGCGCGTGGTCCGATTCAATAAACGCGTGGTGAGGTGGGTCTCTAGCTGGGAGACGTATTTGCTTATCAGCTGTGGGCTCTTGTCCAGCTTATCTGCCGCCGCGCTGAATGAACCCAGTTTGGCTACCGCGACAAAGGCGCGCATCGCGTCAATTCTATCCATGTCACTGCTCTTATTGTCAACGTATTGTTGATAGTTAGTCTATTTTAGCGCTCTTAATCAATCAATAGTGAAGAAGTATAGTAAGCACACTGATGAAGCGAAGGGGCGGTCCCTTCTAACACAACGACACAATTTTAAGGAAATACAATGAACACTAAATTACTTACTTCACTTTTTACTTCTAATGCCGGGTTGTCTGCTTTGGTACTGCGAGTGCCCGTTGGTATTGTGCTTGCGGCTCACGGCGCACAAAAGTTATTTGCCTGGTTCGGCGGTTATGGCCTCGAAGGCACCGGACAGTACATGGAAAGCATTGGGCTTGCTCCGGGTTTCCTGATGGCGCTTTTAGCCGGTAGTGCAGAATTCTTCGGTGGCCTGGCGTTGGTGTTAGGGTTGCTGACACGACCTGCCGCACTGGTGAGTGCCTTTACTATGCTCATGGCCATCTTTACCGCACACATCAGCAACGGGTTATTCCTGTCGAACGGCGGTTACGAATACGCGCTGGCGCTGTTTGCCGCTACCTTGTCACTGGTGTTTAGCGGAGCAGGGCGACTAGCAGTAGACAACCTGATTGCTAATAAATTCGCGTCGGCCCAGTAGCTTTGGCGAAAAAAAGGAGACGAAGATGTTAGTGAATGGAAAATGGGATGCCAACTGGCATCCCGTGCAAAGCAAAGATGAGCAAGGCCGGTTTATTCGTCAAACATCGTCCTTTCGCAATTGGATCACGCCCGATGGTGCGCCAGGACCGACAGGCAAAGGTGGCTTTAAAGCCGAACCGGGTCGTTACCACCTGTACGCTGCGATGATTTGCCCCTGGGCAAGCCGTGTGCTAGCGGTACTAGCGTTGAAAGGATTAACCCGCTATATCAGCGTAACCATCGTTAATCCGCGATTAAGTGAACAGGGCTGGCAATTTGGTGGCTATGAAGGCGCTCAGGCAGACCCATTGCTGAACGCCACCTACATGCACGAAATATACACGCAGGCTGATAGCGATTTTACCGGCCGGGCAACCGTGCCTGTACTGTGGGACAAGCAACAACAAACCATAGTAAACAACGAATCGGCCGATATTGTGCGTATGCTGAATACGGCGTTTGCCGACTTTACCCAACAAGGGCCAGATCTGTATCCTGAATCGCTGGCGAATGACATAGAGCACTGGAATGACAGGATTTATACCCAGTTGAACAACGGTGTGTATCAGGCGGGCTTTGCTTCTTCCCAACAAGCCTACGACGAGGCGTACGACAATGTGTTTACCATGCTGGACGTGCTGGAAAACACGCTTAGCGATGGGCGGGAATATTTGCTGGGGAATCAGTTAACCGAAACCGATATTCGCTTGTTTGTTACGCTGGTAAGGTTTGACGTTGCGTATTACGGTTTGTTTAAGTGTAATAAAAAGCCGATCCGCGACTACGAGCATTTGCAACGTTACATGATGCGCATATACCAATTAGAGAGTATGGCAGAGACCGTTAATATCGACCATATCAAAGCGGGTTATTACTCCATCAGAGCATTGAATCCATCGGTTATCGTGCCGAAAGGGCCGGAGACAGATTTATGAATACCACAAAGCAGATTGTCTTTATTTCCCACGGTGGCGGTCCACTGCCTTTGTTGAATGACCCTGCGCATGCTGCATTGGTCGAGCAGTTGAAAACGCTGCCACAGAAACTGCGAAAGCCTAAAGCGATTATTGTGATAAGTGCTCACTGGGAAGCAGATGAGATTCGGGTTACTGACGCATCAGCTCCAGCGCTACTCTACGATTACTATGGCTTTCCGCCTGAAAGCTATCAAATCAAATATCCGTGTAAGGGAGAGCCTGAATTAGCGAAGAGCATTGTGGCTGAACTCAATAGCGCAGGGATCCCGGCCAAAACAGAATCCAAGCGCGGTCTTGATCACGGCGTATTTGTACCGCTGAAGCTCATGTACCCTGAGGCTGACATTCCGGTGGTGCAAGTGTCGCTGTCCGCAACGCTTGATCCTGTATTGCACCTGCAAGTGGGCGAAGTTCTGGCGCAAATACCACAGGATGATCTGTTGATTATTGGCTCAGGTTTTTCGTTTCACAATATGCGGGCATTTTTCTCACCGGCAACGGCGCAAACACAACAGTTAAACAACGCGTTCGAACAGTGGTTGAAGGATAGCCTGTCTTCAAAACACAGTTATGCTTCGATACGTGAACGACTGACTAATTGGGAACAAGCACCGGGAGCCCGGTTTTGCCATCCCCGAGAAGAGCATCTTTTGCCTTTGCATGTATGCGCTGGCGCTGCCGGCCGGGGAACCGATAACTATGAAGACATCATGGTGCTGAACAAACGCGCCGGCTTTTTTGGCTGGTTCTAGGCGTTGTGACAAATGTCGGAGAGTAATAAAGTTTCATACTGCTCAAGGCGGCTTTGGGCGAGAAGCTGACACCTTAAAGTCAGTTTAGAATCGTCTGCTAAAGACAAACAGCAGACGCTCGACGCAAATCATAGCGACGTGCAACTTAGGCGCGCTTGCTGAAGCAAATTTATGCCATTCTTAACCATTGAATTTATTAACAGGCAAATATGCTTCACCGGTTTGAGAAGCGTGTCTTCTAACTCTTGATATAATATCCGAGAAACTCATCGCTCCCGAAAGAAAGAGATATAAGTGACTTGCATCAAGTATCAAAAGTGTTGATTTGCTTCCCGATGCATCATTTATAGCAACACTACTGTAGCCTGATATTGATAACATAACACCCATAGTATTATCAGCCATTTTATTAACTTTGGCTTTTAATGAATCAATATCCGTTGCACCAGACTGCTCTTTCGTGAACTTCAACTCAACTAGATAAGTAGTTCCTTCATGCGTTAATGAACCATCAATTTGACGTCCATTACTTTTATAAGGCCTTCTGTTGGTAATTTCACAGAAATCCAAAAGTTCATAAAACCATATTTCAAACTCATATCCTCCTTCCTGAGTACCAACTTTTGAATGCATTGCATCCAATTTAGTTTGCAGCATGGATTTATCTGTTAGAGAGCGTTGTATCTTTTGTCTTTCTTCTCTAGCTTTTTCTTGCGCAACTTTCCTTTCTTGCTCAGTTCTTATCTCTTTATCTTGCTGACTCAAATAGGACTTCAGTTCTTGCACTGCTTTATGAGCGTTTTGGATTTTTTCTGCAGAATCTTCCCAATTCCTTAAATCTGGAAATGTTGTTTGTTCTGACAGGTGTCCTGCCATTTGGAAAATAAGAGCTTTTCCTTTGTCCGATGCTTGGAGTTTTTGAAATAACCTATCAAGAAACTCTCTCTTAGATTCATCACTTGCCCACGAAGAAAGAAAAGATTCAGTTATATGGGATGAACGCAAGAATTTACGTAGGGCATTCTTGCGCCAATAAGCTTTGAGAGCTGCCTCATATGTAAGCTCAATTAACCGTGGTGTGATTTTAGCGGCCAAATTACGAATTTCTCCCTTTAGGCATAATAGGTTTTTTCTAAGATTTCATAGTAACACTCGTTTCCGGTGAAAAACCAGATTCTGTGCTTTTATGAGATAGATAAAGTGTCTGCTTTACGTACTGAACTGCCTGATAATACTCACTGGCGGGCATAGAAAATAAGTAATCATTCAATGCCTGAAACTGGGCAAAAAGGGTCAGGATGACTTGCTTTTTAGGCGGAATCCCCCTTCAGCGCCCCAAACAATTCCCCACACCATGATTCATATTTTTCCAATAAATCTGCATACTCAGTATTTGACCAACGGACTAAATCTCGAATGCAACTTTCGACGGTGAGAATATCTGAGAATCCATATTCTTCGGATACAGATTTGATACCGTATTCATATGCTGCTCCCCAAACTAAAATTGCTCCAGACGGTGTAACAGTGGAGCCTGCTTTTACTTTGACTGATTTAGGATCTTTAGTGATTTGCAAAAATAATTTAAAAGCATTCTTTTTGTGATGTTCTAACTGCTTTGGACTTTCGAGCCTCCAGTAACGATAATTATTGTACTGAATCTCACATTTCATCTCGGAGACATAGAACTTTCCATCTTGCTCAAACAAGAAATCGAGCGTATACGGTTTATTGTCTTGGTCATAAAGTGTTGGCCGAGATTCGTGAATATTATACGGACTACGACTATCCCTTGCCCAAATCCTAACAATCTCTTCATTGAAAATGCCGAAAACTCTGGATAAAAAACTTCCTTTTTCATGCGGGCCATCTTTAAATATTTCGGATAAATCATCCATATATCACATATTACCTAACAGCTTATCCCTGATATTTCATAGTAACACCCGTTTCCCCTGAAAAACCACGTTCAGTGCTTTCATGGGAAGGAATAAATGTCCGTACTACGTACTTCTGAGCCGCACAGATTATGTTGAGAGGCTAAATTCGACAAATAGCTGTCTAACTTGGCCAACAACAAAGAAAAACAACATTTAGAGTAGGTTTGCACATCTTTAAGAGACGCTTGTCTTGGAAACTTCAGTCTCTAATACAAATTCATTTGATACCCATACAGAAATCATTCGTACCAGATCACTCTGTTGAAAACCCATTAGGATCATAATGAAGGCTGTGATGAAGAATATGACAGCAAAGCACCGCGTCGCTCGGCGGTCCATCCTCACAGGCCCGGTGACCGCTGCGTATGAACGTAAGATAAATGCAGGGGAGGTGCAACGAGATGACGCGCAAGTCGTTCTGGCGGCAAAATTCGATGCCCTGTACGTGTCGCTTGCCTCGCTCCCACCAGTACCCGTGCGTATCGAAGAACCGACAGAGAGCAGTTGTACAAGCAGCGGTTCACTGTCATTAGCGCGGTCCTTAGCATCCGCCCAGTCATTTCTTCGAAAAAAGTTCCATTTGTGGTCTTTTGGTCCACCACCGCGAGGCTTGTACATTCATGGACCCGTCGGGGTCGGCAAGAGCTTTCTGATGGACCTCTTTTACGCTTCGGTTGATATTTCTGATGATGATTCCTGCTGTAATAATGGCAGCCACAGCCTCAAACACGCAAAAATTACCAAACGCCGCGTCCATTTTCATGAATTCATGCTAGACGTCCATCATCGAATCTTTGTCTACAAACAGAAACACCCACGAGATGATGCGATTCCCATCATTGCGCAACAATTGGCACAAGAAGCCCAACTCCTCTGTTTCGATGAATTTCAAGTAACAGACGTTGCCGATGCCATGATTTTGAAGCGGCTTTTCTTATTCTTATTAGATTGGAATGTCGTGGTGGTGGCCACCTCAAATCGCTCACCCGATACCTTGTATGAGGGAGGCATCAACCGTTCCCTCTTTTTGCCTTTCATAGACATGTTAAAACACACGTTCGACATTATTTCCATGGAGGATTCTCCCAAGGATTATCGGCTCGCAACTCGAGCGGATGGTCAATCCTATTTTTGGTCAAACAAGGATGTTTATGGCGATAATAAAAGTAAAAACAACATGCAGGCGCAGTTGGAAGAAATATTCGGTGGCACTGCATCCGGAACTGAGGCCGAGGATATTCAAGTACTCTTTGATCGCTCCGTCAAAGTCGCCCGATTTAATGACCGGTGCGCTTGGTTTGACTTTGCCGAGTTGTGCTACCAACCCCTCGGCGCAGCCGATTATATTTCCCTCTGCGACCGATTTCCGGTCATCATCATGGAACGTGTCCCCCAATTGGACGCCAATCACCTCGACGAAGCGAGACGCTTCGTGACTCTCATTGATGCGTGTTATGAGTCTCACACCCGCTTGGTGCTGACGGCACAAGTCCCGCTCGACGAATTGTTTGTTGATTTTGAAGCGCAAGTCGAAAGCAGTGATGAAGATGGAGAATTGATTGTCAGTGAGAAAGGGGGGAACTCGAGTTCCTTTGCGACGACCATGATTCGCACCAAAAAGGGGGAATATTATGAGTGGTCGGCGACGGGGCGAATTGGCGTGTCACTGGCACAATTATCGTCCGCCAATGATCTCGCCTTTTCCTTTCGACGAGCCGCGTCTCGGTTGGTAGAAATGGGTGGAAAGGAATGGGGACGGCAATGACGAAGTCTTGGCTTACAACTTCAAAAGAATGATGAATATCACGAGCGTTTAAGGACTGATGGCTGCATTGACAAGGGCATCGGTAACTAATGAGTTTTCACTCAGCCAGCGTACAAAGCGGCACTTGGGCATTCGACTCGTTAATGTCTTAAGTCTCGGCAGTTACTGTTTTAGACTCCAATGAGCGATTAGAGGACGTAAGGTGGTCAGATTAGAATCGTCTGCTAATAGACAATCAGCAGACATTCAACCCTGTGATTTTCTACACCTCGACAATTAAAATTCCTTGTCTTCACTTTATTATTTACCAAACTAAACAGTGTCGATGTTTGACAGGTTAGGGCAACCATGACAGGTTAGATTAGATCAACTATAAAAAACTCGTGTCCGTTAGGAAAAAGGAATTTCAAATGTATCAAAAGCTAGCTTGTGTTTTCATCAGCGCAATGTTTAGCCTTAGCTTCTACGCAGATGCTAAAGTACGCGGCGAGGCAAAGGTTACAATAGTAACGTCGGAAATATTGAATGAGTCGCGAGAATTACTGATTCACTTACCCAATAATTATTCACTCTATGAAGACACCTCCTACCCTGTTTTATATTTGCTAGATGGTCAGCGCAACTTTGCGCATACCGTAGGCACACTAGACCTGCTCAATCAGTCGGGTATGGCGCAAGAAATGATTGTTGTAGGCATCACAAACACGGAACGCACGCGAGATTTCACACCTACTTATGATGAAAGCTACAACGAGTGGGGAATATCAGGTGGTGCAGACAACTTTTTAGACTTTCTTGAAAAAGAGCTAAAACCTTATGTAACTTCAAACTATCGAACCAACAATTACGCAATACTTGCTGGGCACTCGTTAAGCGGCCTGTTCACCATATATGCCCTGCATGAAAGGCCCGATATGTTTCAAGCATATTTCGCATTTAGCCCAAGCTTGTGGTGGCATGAAGAAGTGATATTTCCAGAAGCAAAAGAGTTTTTTAAGTTAGACAGTGACCTGAATAAATACCTTTATGTCAATATGGGTAGCGAAGATGGAGAGATGCTTAGCGCATTCGAACATTACTCCGAGCTGCTGAACAGCAGCACACGAAAAGGGTTTACGTTTGATACCGAATTAGATACATCTGAAAGCCATAATACTACTGCGCTTGCAGGTATGAGCTTGGCCCTTCAAAAGCATCTTAATTCTTTGCGCCCTTCAGGTACGGTTATTCAAGCGGGTCTCCCTGCGGTAGAGCAATACTATGAAGATCTTTCTGAAAAGTTCGGGTTTCACGCCAAACCAGAATATAAAGCGGTAAACCACGCTGGCTATACTGCACTGAATAAGCAAGACTTTGACTCTGCCATTGCTATTTTTAAGAAGAATGTTGATAGCTTCCCAAATAAGTCTGATGCATACGACAGCTTGGCAGATGGCTATGAAGCTAAAGGCGATTTAGCCATGGCGCTTGAGGCGAGGAAGAGAGCGTTAGCGATGAGCTATGAAGAAAATGTTGAGAATGGTGCTTATAAAACGCGGTTGACTAATTTAGAGAAAAAGATCGGTGAAGGCGTAAAAAAGTAAGTCACAAAAGAACCTAACATCCTGTGTCAAAGGCGGCTTTACGTACAAATCAGTTGGCTGAAAAAATAGCTACATTTCCGCTTTTGACCACAAAGAGACGTTGTCAGTATGAAACTATATTACTCGAATTATGAGACTTAATTACTTTCCTACAACAAAGTTTCAAATGCTTCTATGACCAACAATTCGCTGTAAAAACATACGGAAAAGGTCAGCAGCCCCTAAATTCTCGCTAGGTAATTTGAGCCAGTGCTAAGCGAGTATGGTGCTGTAGACTTTCGTTGATTTTAGCGTGAGACGGGCTCCAGCCGCTTAAAAATCGGTGGAAATCAGCACTGGCCACGTTATACAGGTTCCGCCAGGTGTCGCACAGGGTTTCGATTGTTTGCTTTTCATAGTGCGCTGACAATCGATTGCTCAACGCCTCAAAATAGATGTTGAGCAGGGCCGGTGTGTGATTCAGCAAATCTTCATCGCTTAGTGCGCTACCTAAGAAATAGGTTACGTCCTGCACGCCAATACCGCCACCCACGTATTGAAAGTCTACCGCGGCAACCCGGGTTAAATCGCGACTAAAGCAAAAGTTGGCCAGTTTAGCGTCACCATGGATCAGCGTTTGAAAAGGGCAGTTGCGTAGGGCAGAGTCCAATGTCGCCGCTGCATCTTTAAGTGGGCCACTTTCCATAGCCTGCCATTCGTCCTGACGGGTCGCCAGATGCCAGTAGCTGCCTCTTTCCCACAATGCATCGGCAGGTGTATTGAGATGCTCTGCGTGAAAGGCAGCCAACCATTGCAGCACGGGTTCGCACTGCTTCAGCGTGAGGTATGCAGGCCTTAACGGAAACCCTTCATTATCCAGATCAGATAGCACCAGAACCTGACTGTCGCCTGTTTGTTGTTGAGCAATAAGTTGCGGCACGGCGTATTGATGTGGCTTAGCGTAAGCCCGGTAATACTCGCGCTCTACAGCATAAGATTGCCATTTACGCTGCTGACTGGTTTGACTGTTCCAGCCCCTGGGATGATTAAATTCCTCTGGCTGGCAAATCCACTTCACAATAAGTGGCGCCTGACGGCGAGGGGAAAAACAGCGGATCAGCTTACCAAAGTTACTCCATAACGGTTGCACCAGAGAAAACTGCGTTAACTCAGGGTCATCGGTTACGGTGAGTAACCATTGCATTATGTCGTGGGGGAGTAGGTCGGAATGTGTGTTCATTGGTGTGATAAAAAAGGCGGCTAGTTAGCCGCCTTAGTATTATTACAACGTTGTTGGCCGCGTTGTCGGCGCCGATGCGGCGTTAGACGCACTGGCGATGGTTGCCAATCTACCTGATACAATCAGCGCAGGGCGTTGATCGTCCTGCTTGGCAGTGAGTGCAACGTCAACAACCGGGTCATTCACCTCAGCTGGGTTGGCCATAGGGTGAGACACGTTGAATTTGCCCAAGCTGCTGGCCATGTGAACAACGGCTGCTGGTTTTGCTACAGGCGCAGGCTTCTCTGCTGGTTGAGCTGGCGCTTCAACTACCGGCTCAGCTGCCTCTGGTTCACTGGTTTCAGCAACTGGCTCTGCCGTTGCTGGCGCTTCGGCTTCTTCAGTTTGAACTGATTCAACAGGTGCAGTTTCTGCTGCTTCTGATTCTTCCGCAACAGGGGCTTTTTCCTGACTTGC
>NZ_CFIDRX010000117.1:3636-13754 GCF_984433645.1 Marisediminitalea sp. | reverse complement strand
TACGGCGTGGATACCTGGTGGCCAAAAGATCACAGTTGGTGGGGTCAGGACGGTACCTTTACAATTTCACCTGAAGCTGGCGGCTGTTTTTGTGAAACCGCAGGTGAAAAGTCCGCTGAGCATTTACATGTTGTGTTTGTCGACCCGAATAAAAAGCTCGTCATGACCGGTGGCCTTGGCCCGCTTCAAGGCATGGGCTTGTTTGGTGCCTTGACCTTTGAACTCACCGAGCAAGATGACTCAACAAAGGTTGCAATGACATATCGGGTACATGGCTACTATCCGGATGGTTACCAGCAGCTTGCTCCTATCGTGGCACAGGTACAGGGACTCCAATTACAGGGCTTAGCTAACGCGTTTTAAGCCAGACTGGCTAAATTCCACGCAGTTAACCATAAAATCCTGCTCATTCATGCACACGCTATTGTGGGAAGCACTATGGCTGGGCTATTCTATGCGGTTATTATATCAGGCACACTCGCCGTAAGCCGGCGGGTATATTTGTTTAAACACAACAGAATGCGGAAGCCTACGTTAACATGGCCGATAACCAGTATAATCCACGAGAAATTGAACACGCCGTCCAGCAGTCCTGGGAACAACACAACACCTTCAAAGTAAGCGAAGATGACAGCAAAGAAAAATTCTACTGTCTGTCGATGTTTCCTTACCCCAGTGGCCGACTGCATATGGGTCACGTGCGCAACTACACTATCGGCGATGTGATTAGCCGTTTCCAGCGTATGCAGGGCAAAAACGTACTGCAGCCTATGGGTTGGGATGCCTTTGGTCTGCCGGCCGAAAACGCCGCGATCAATAACAATACCGCCCCTGCGAACTGGACATACTCGAACATCGACTACATGAAGAACCAGTTAAAATCGCTGGGATTTGGTTACGATTGGGACCGCGAAGTCACTACGTGTAAGTCTGACTACTATCGCTGGGAGCAATGGTTCTTCACCCGCCTTTACGAAAAAGGTCTGGTGTATAAGAAAAACGCTACCGTCAACTGGGACCCGGTAGACCAGACCGTTTTGGCCAATGAACAGGTCATTGATGGCCGGGGCTGGCGCTCGGGCGCTGTGGTTGAACAAAAAGAAATTCCTCAGTGGTTCATTAAAATCACAGACTATGCCGAAGAATTATTAAACGACCTTGAGCAACTGGAAGAATGGCCAGAGCAAGTGCGTGCCATGCAGGCAAACTGGATTGGTCGTTCTGAAGGGGTAGAAATCACCTTTGATCTGGCAGCTCAGGTAGCCGATGTTGCATCGTTAACCGTGTACACCACTCGTCCGGATACGTTTATGGGTGTAACTTACGTTGCAGTTGCGGCTCAGCACCCGCTTGCCGAAGCGGCTGCAAAAAATAACCCGGATATTGCCGCCTTTATCGACGAGTGCAAAAACACCAAAGTCGCCGAAGCCGATATGGCGACAATGGAGAAAAAAGGCATCGCGACCGGCTTTAACGCAATTCATCCACTGACTGGTGAAGAAGTGCCAGTGTGGATCGCCAACTTCGTATTAATGGATTATGGCTCGGGCGCGGTTATGGCAGTGCCAGGTCACGACCAGCGCGACTGGGAATTCGCAACACGCTACAGCTTGCCAATCAAACAGGTCATTGCACCGGCGGCAGACAGTGATGCCGAATGTGATTTATCCACTTCTGCCTTTACCGAAAAAGGCAGCCTGATAAATTCAGGTGAATTTGATGGCAAAGATTTTGAAGATGCCTTCAACGCCATTGCCGATAAGCTGGTAAGCCTGGGCAGAGGCGAGCGCAAAGTGAATTATCGACTGCGCGATTGGGGCGTAAGCCGTCAGCGCTACTGGGGCTCTCCTATCCCAATGCTGAACCTGGAAAATGGCGAGTCCGTGCCGGTACCTGCAGACCAACTGCCAGTTGTACTACCAGAAGACGTAGAGATGAACGGTGTCACCTCGCCGATTAAAGCCGATCCTGAGTGGGCGAAAACCACTTATAACGGCGAAGCCGCTCTGCGTGAAACAGATACCTTTGATACCTTCATGGAATCATCGTGGTATTACGCCCGCTATAGCTGTGCGAACACCGACGATGCCATGTTAGACCCCGCGAAAGCCAACTACTGGCTGCCCGTCGACCAGTATATTGGTGGTATTGAACACGCTATCCTTCACTTGTTGTACTCGCGTTTTTATCACAAATTATTACGCGACGAAGGTTTGGTTAACTCTGACGAGCCCTACAAGCGCTTGTTGTGTCAGGGCATGGTATTAGCCGATTCTTACTACAGCGAAGATGAAGCCGGTAAGAAGACCTGGTATTCACCGACCGAAGTCAGTACGGAAAAAGATGACAAAGGCCGTATCACCAAAGCCTGGTTAACGAAAGACGGTACACCTGTTATTCACGGTGGAATGACCAAGATGTCGAAGTCGAAAAATAACGGTATCGACCCCCAACAGGTTATCGACCAGTACGGTGCAGATACCGTTCGTTTGTTCACCATGTTCGCTGCGCCACCAGAACAAACACTGGAATGGGTAGATTCTGGTGTTGAAGGAGCGAACCGATTCCTGCGCCGTGTATGGAAACTGGTTACCGACCATCTGGCCGCCGGCACACCAGTGGCACTAGACGTGGCAAGCCTGAGTAAACCTCAGCAAGCCCTGCGTCGTGAAGTTCATAAAACTATTGAGAAAGTGACCGATGACTTAGGTCGCCGTCAAACGTTCAATACCGCCATTGCGGCCATTATGGAACTGTTGAATCACTTACAAAAAGCACCGCAGGAAAACGAGCAGGATATCGCGCTTATGCGGGAGGCTGTCGAGAGCGTGCTGTTAATTCTGAACCCAATCACACCGCATATCTGTCACCATTTATGGGAACAGTTGGGCCACACAGGCAGCATTGAAGAGGCAGCCTGGCCGGTTGCAGATAAAGCAGCTCTGGTGGAAGATGAAAAACTGATCATTGTTCAGGTTAACGGTAAGGTGCGAGCGAAACTTACCGTGTCAGCGTCTGCTTCAAAAGAAGAAATTGAAGAGGCCGCGAAAACACAACCGAATGTGCAGCAGTTTACCGAAGGCAAAACGATCAGGAAGGTGATTGTGGTGCCGGGTAAGCTGGTAAACATTGTGGCTAACTAACAATGCGCGCGTCTTATATCGGGCTTTTCCTGTTGCTGGCTGTGACGCTGATCACTGCCGGTTGCGGTTTTCATTTACGCAGTGCACAAACGCTGCCGGTTGGCAGCAGTTACGTACACATTATTGCTGGTAAACAGACTGCACCACTGGAGAAGTCGGTATTAGCACGCATGAAAGTCTATCAGATCAACAGTGGCAGTCAGGCGCTGGATGGTGAGGCTGCCTCTACGATCTCGGTAAAACTACAGCCCGAAAAGCTCGACAGACGATTACTGTCGGTGTTTGCCACAGGTCAGGTTGCCGAGTACGAACTTATTTATGGTGTGCGGTTTACCGCAACCTACCCCGACGGTAATCAAATCACACAGCAGTTTGAAGTGTTGCGTGAATACCAGGACGACCCCAAGCAAGTACTGGCAAAGTCCCGCGAACTTAATTTGGTACTCAGCGAAATGCGTACCGAGGCGGCTGATCGTATCATTCGTATCATTTCAAATCAGCAGTAAGGCACCGTCGTCGAATGCAGGTTTATCCCGATAAATTCATCCCTACCCTAGAACGCGAGTTCAAAGGGTGCTATTTGATTTTCGGGGACGAACCACAGCAAAAATTCGAAATCCTGCAAGCATTACGGGAGAAAGCCAAACAACAAGGCTTTACTGAACGCAATGTCATGGTGGCCGACAACGAGTTCAGTTGGAATTCACTGTTAGACGCCACTCAGGCCATGTCATTGTTCGCAGACAGACAAGTTATTGAGCTTGAGCTTCCCACCGGTAAACCAGGCACCGAAGGCGCGGCTTTGCTCACGTCTATTGCAGACAACTTGTCACCCGATACATTGCTCATTATTCACGGGCCACGCATCGGTAAAGACGTGCAGCGCACTAAGTGGTTTAAAGCCCTGGATGCCATTGGCGCGTTTACAATTTGTTACCCCCTTGAGGGGACTGCGCTGTCTGGCTGGCTGTCACGCCGATTACAACAGCATGGTTTTCAGTTCACACCTGGCTGCGTGAAAATGCTGGCCGATTTCTGTGAAGGCAATTTAATGGCCGGCGCACAAGAAATTGAAAAGCTGGTACTCGCCTATCCTGATAAACACATTGACGAGCAAAAACTCAGTGAAGCACTGGTAGACCAATCGCGCTTCAATGTGTTCCAACTGGTCGACGTAATGTTGCAGGGCGACCGGGATCGATGTGTGAAAATGCTCTATCGCCTCGAATCAGAGGGGATAGAGCCCAACATTGTTATCTGGGCGCTCATTCGCGAATGGCAAACACTGTGGAACCTATGTCAGCTTCAACAAAGTCGTCAGCCCATCACCTGGCAAAAGTTTGGTATCTGGAAAAACCGACAAGGCTTTTACCAACAGGCATTACAGCGGTTGAACACGGCACAGTTACAAGGCATAGGCGAACAGCTTACCCAGGCCGACTTTCTGTTCAAGCAAGAATCCGTGGTGCGGCCTTTCGTCAAACTAGCACACCTGTGTTTGCTGTTTACTGGCGTGCCACTATTACACATGCCGCTCAGTGACATGGACAGCCTGGCCTGATGATTGCGTTATTGGGAGGCACCTTTAATCCGCCTCATCAAGGGCATATTAATGCAGGACTTGATGCAATTAATGAAATCGGCGTAAATAAGCTTGGGTTACTGCCCTGCAATGTGCCACCACATAAATCTGCCCCGGAAACTGCGACGAAGCACCGTTTGGCAATGCTGGAGCTGGCGTGCCAACAAAGTTCAAAGTTATATGTCGAACCCGTAGAACTTAGCTTACCGGCACCAAACTATACGGTAAAAACACTGGCGTATTTACGTGAAAGCGAGCCAGATAAGGGAATCTGCTTTTTGCTGGGCGAAGATTCACTGTATAATCTGCCATCCTGGTATGAATGGCCGCACCTCACTGAGTTTTGTCACCTTGTTGTTATGAGGCGACCGACCAGCAAAGGGCAAATAGTACCGATTTTACAGGACTGGCTGAACACCCGGCTGGTCGATACCCCCGAAGCCTTACACGAACAAAGGTTTGGCCGGGTGTACATCACCCAGAGCAAGGATTACTCTGTGTCGTCTACGCAATTGCGAAACGCATTAGGTCAGGACGATCCAAACGATAATACTACGTCAGACTGGCTACACCCCGACGTAGTGCACTATATTGATACACATAAGTTATACCGTGCTGAATAAGCACTTGTGAGGAGAACTTTTGCAACACGAGCAACTCAAAGCCTTTGTTATTGACAAAATAGACGACATGAAAGGTCGTGATATTGTTGAACTGGACGTAAAAGGCAAATCAACGATCACCGATACGATGATCATTTGTTCCGGTAATTCAAAACGCCATGTCAGCTCTATTGCTGAACACGTTCAACTGGAATCAAAACGAGCAGGCATTTCACCGCTGAATGTTGAAGGCAAGGAAACCGGCGAGTGGGTATTGGTAGATCTGGGCGAAATTATTGTTCACATCATGCAAGATGAGTCGCGGGACTTTTATCAGTTAGAGAAACTCTGGGGTTAATCCCTCCCCTGCCTAAGGAGTAGCAGGCCGTGCGAATTCAGATCATTGCTGTGGGTAACAAAATGCCTGACTGGGTCACTACCGGCACCCAGGAATTCCTGCGCCGGTTTCCCGCTGATATGCCAGTCAGTTTTGTTGAGATTGCCCCGGGTAAACGCGGCAAAAATGCTGACATTAAACGCATCCTGCAAAAAGAAGGCGAAGCCATGATGGCCGCCATCGGCAAAAACCATAAAGTTGTTACACTGGAAGTGACTGGCCGCTCCTGGGATACCCCAACGCTGGCTAAACAACTCGACAACTGGAAAATGGATGGCCGGGATGTGAGCTTGTTAATTGGCGGTCCGGAAGGGCTGGCACCCGAGTGCTGCGCCCTTGCTGAGCAACGCTGGTCGTTGTCTGCATTGACCCTGCCTCACCCCATGGTCAGAATCATTGTGACAGAAGCCCTCTACCGCGCCTGGTCTGTTACACAAAACCATCCGTACCATCGCGAGTAGTCCAATGCCAATCAAGCGCCAGACGATTCGCGATCACTCTGCCGAGGCCAACCTGTTTGCCCGCCGCACCGTCATTGCCGGCCTGATTGTCATAGCCTTATTGGGCATGGTGGTCAGCAATTTGTATTACCTGCAGGTCAAGCATTTTGACGACTACCAGACCCGTTCTAACGGCAACCGAATTAAAGTACTGCCTATCGCGCCCAACCGGGGTCTGATTTACGACCGAAATGGTGTGTTACTGGCTGAAAACCGTCCGGTTTATAACCTGGAAGTCATTCCGGAGCAGGTTGATAACCTTGAGGAAACACTTGCAGGCTTACAGTCGTTAATGGGGATCACCGACGATGAAATAGACGACTTTCGTCAGGCATTAAGAGGACAGCGCCGTTTTAAACCGGTTGCCTTGCGTTCCCGTCTGTCTGAACAAGAAGTCGCTCGCTTTGCCAGCCGCAGCCATCAGTATCCTGGCGTATCCATCGAAGCGCGTCTTGCTCGCTATTATCCCTATGGAGATATGCTCACGCACGTGTTGGGTTACGTGGCCAAAATTAATAAAAAAGACCTGCAAAAGATCAAAGAAGCCGGTCAGGAAGCAAATTACGCCGCCACCTATGACATAGGCAAACTGGGCATTGAAAAATATCACGAGGATATTTTGCATGGCAGTGTGGGATACCAGCAGGTAGAAGTAAACAGTCAGGGCCGTATTATCCGCACTCTGGATGTTGATCCACCGGTACCAGGCCGTGATATTGTGCTGAACATTGATATTCGCTTACAGCAAGCGGCTCAGAAAGCATTAGAAGGCCAGCGCGGGACCGTTGTTCTGGCTTCGCCGCATACCGGTGGTATTCTGGCCATGTATTCTAATCCCAGTTACGACCCTAATTTATTTGTTCACGGTATAAGCCGTAAGAATTACGCAGCGTTGCTGAATTCACCTGATCGCCCGCTGATCAACCGGGCGACTCAGGGCCAGTACCCTCCCGCGTCAACCGTCAAACCACTGCTGGCGTTATTGAGTCTGGAAACTGAAACCATCGACAAGTCGTTCACCATAAAAGATAACGGTCGGTACTCCCTGCCTAACGTCAGTCATGTGTGGCGTGACTGGAAAAAGTGGGGGCACGGCGATGTCGACGTAACCCGCTCAATTGAAGTGTCCTGCGATACTTATTATTACGAATTAGCCTATCAGATGGGTATCGACATGATCAGCGGATACATGTCGGAGTTTGGTTTTGGTGACTACACCGGTATCGATCTTTACGAAGAAAGCGATGCCAATATGCCGAGCCGGGGCTGGAAGAAAGCCCGACATAATCAGCCTTGGTATATCGGCGATACAATCTCTGTTGGAATTGGTCAGGGCTACTGGACGACAACACCAGTACAACTGGTACACGCAACCAATGCGTTGGTTAACTATGGCGCGCGCTTTGTGCCGCAAATATTAAGGGGCTACCACCAGCCCGATGGCCAGGTAGCATTAGAACCGCTTAAATCGTTGCGCCCTATTGAAATCAAGAATCAGGAAAACTGGGAAATTGTACTCGATGCTATGTATGGTACAGTAAACCGGGAACATGGTACCGCCAGAACGGCGTTTGTCGGCACCAACTATACAGCAGCGGGTAAAACAGGGACTGCGCAACTTTTCTCGGTTGGCCAGAACGAAAAATACGAGGCAGAAAAAGTCGATGAACGTTTGCGGGATAACGCAATGTATGTTGGTTTTGCGCCATACGAAAACCCAGAACTCACTGTTGCTGTGGTGCTGGAAAACGCCGGAGGTGGTAGCTCAAATGCCGCCCCTATTGCACGCATCATGATGGACGAGTTTTTCCGCCTTAACCCGGACGCCATCAAATACCCGAAAACGGCAAAAGCCGATTAATGCCATGAAAAAAACCACACTGAATGAACGGCAAACAACCATTTGGCAAACCCTGCATATCGACATCCCATTATTGCTAGGGTTGCTTGTGCTGATGGGTGTAGGGCTGGTTACCATTTATTCTGCAGGTGGTCAGGACATGGATCTGATTAACCGGCAGGTTATTCGATTAGGCATCGCCCTATTTGTGATGTTTGTTCTGGCACAAGTGCCGCCCATGGCCTACCGACGGCTGAGTATTTATGCATATGGTGCGGGTATTCTCATGCTCATTGCCGTGCTGTTATTTGGTGACATCGGTAAAGGTGCACAGCGCTGGCTGGATTTGGGGTTTGTGCGGTTTCAGCCTTCTGAAGCCATGAAGCTCGCCGTGCCCATGATGATTGCCTGGTATATCAGTAAATTCACTATGCCTCCCACCTTATCGCAAATCGTCATTGCTTTTGTACTGGTCGTCGTACCCACAATACTCATCGCAAAACAGCCGGATTTAGGCACATCCCTGCTGATTGCCAGTTCAGGAATATTTGTTATTTTTCTGGCCGGCATGAGCTGGAAACTGATAGGCATTGTTGCGGCATTAGGTGGTGCGTTCCTGCCAATTATGTGGATATTCCTGATGCAGGACTATCAGAAGCAACGCGTATTAACCTTCCTTAACCCCGAGAGTGACCCTTTGGGATCGGGCTATCACATTATTCAATCAAAAATAGCGATTGGCTCTGGTGGCCTGGAAGGTAAAGGCTGGCTGCAAGGCACCCAAAGTCAGTTAGAATTTCTCCCTGAGCGACATACTGATTTTATCTTTGCCGTATTCAGTGAAGAATTTGGCCTGACTGGTGTACTGGTGCTGCTAGCCATTTACCTGTTCATTATTGTGCGTGGTCTGATGCTGGCTGTACGCGCGCAGAATGCCTACAGCAAACTCCTGGCTGGGAGTATCACCCTCACCTTCTTTGTCTACGTATTCGTCAACATGGGCATGGTGTCCGGCATTTTACCTGTGGTAGGCGTACCCCTGCCACTTGTGAGTTACGGTGGTACATCTATGGTGACTTTGCTGGCCGGATTTGGCATTCTTATGGGTATCGGCACACAAAAACGATTAATGTCGCGCTAATGCAAAGGTTTACGTCGGTTTTTTTATGGGTTTTGTTAATGGCCGGGCTCTCAGCCTGCCAGGCGCCGTCACGCTATACGCGGGCGGTGGATTCTGCCCCCGATTACGACTATGACGAGCCAGAGATGCTGGATGCCGAACCCCGTTATGAGCCTTATCGCGAACAGAATAGCCTGCCTTATGAAGTATTTGGCAAGCGGTATCAACCACTAACAACGGGAAAAGGCTATGTGCAAACCGGCCAGGCCTCGTGGTACGGCCAGAAGTTTCATGGTCATCTCACATCAAATGGTGAAGTCTATGACATGTTCGGCATGACCGCCGCACACAAGACGCTTCCCTTACCCTCCTATGTCAGGGTCACCAACCTGGAAAACCAGCAAACCGCGATTGTGCGGGTTAACGACCGCGGCCCGTTTCACTCAGATCGCATTATTGACTTGTCCTACGCGGCAGCAAAAAAACTGGGGTATCACAATGTCGGGACCACCCGTGTCAAACTGGAAGTCATTCATGTTGATAAACACAACATGGTAACCGTTGGTAATGAACCACCCGTGCCCTACTCACTCTACGCAGGCCAGTTGCCTGACGAAGCTGATTTGCATACCGCAAGCGAGGCAGCGGATGATGCAGCCCAAAATCCCAACTTAGCAGAGGCGTCCACGCCAGCAGAATCAGATACGCCTGTATTAACCTCACTCAAAGGCTATTACATTCAGGTTGCGGCATTGTCAGATGCAGAACGGGCAAAACAGTTGTCAGACGGCCTTTCCAGTCTTTATCAGGTGCCGGCAGAAATGCCACTCATCGACGACATCTACCGGTTGCGCTTAGGGCCACTGACAGACCGTTTTCAATTAAAAATGCTACTGGATGAACTAAAGCAAAACGGCTATCCCGGTGCCTACAC
>NZ_CFIDRX010000117.1:0-3536 GCF_984433645.1 Marisediminitalea sp. | reverse complement strand
GTGAATTAAACTTTTTTAGGTTGCCCTAGTCCAATACCCTGGCATACGTTAGAATGCCGATGTTTATGACAGTCTTCATTTCCAACCAAAAACGGTAACACCATGCATAATAAAATAAAGCGCGCTAAACCGTCTTTCTTGCCATCCATGTTGATGGCACTGAGTCTATTTGCCTGTAACGCGGCGTCAGCTGCAGTTGTGATCCCCCCGGCCCCAAGTGTCGCCGCATCAGGGTTTATCCTGATGGACTACGAAACCGGCCATATTATTGCTGATCAAAATGCAGATATGCAGCTTGCCCCTGCCAGCTTAACCAAAATCATGACCGTGTATGTCATTGGTAAAGAAATTCAGGCAGGTAACATCAGCCTCGATGACGAAGTCAAAATTTCAGAAAATGCCTGGGCTAAGAACTTCCCTGACTCCTCTAAGATGTTCATTGAAGTGGGCACCACCGTTAAGGTTCGCGATTTGTTGCGCGGTATTATTGTGCAATCTGGTAATGATGCCTGCGTAGCTATGGCCGAGCACATTGCGGGTTCTGAAAGTGCCTTTGCCAGCATGATGAACGCCCACGCTGCTAATCTGGGTATGACAGCAAGTCACTTTGTTAACAGTCACGGCCTGCATGACGCGGATCATTACACGTCCCCACGTGATATGGCGACCCTATCTCGCGCGTTGATTGAAGAAACACCAGACATGTATGCCATTTACAGCGAAAAAGAGTTTACCTACAACGGTATTAAGCAATACAACCGCAACAGCCTGCTGTGGGACAAAAGTCTGAACGTAGACGGCATTAAAACCGGGCATACTTCTGATGCAGGCTACAGCCTGATCACTTCAGCTTATCAGGGTGATATGCGTCTGGTTTCTGTTGTAATGGGGACTGACAGCGAACGCGCACGTAAAGTTGAAAACAAAAAGCTGCTCCGTTACGGCTTCCGTTTTTATGAAACCGTCACGCCTTACCAGGCAGGTGAAAGCTTTGTCGCACACCGAATTTATATGGGCGATCGCGATACCGTTGATTTAGGCATTAACCAGTCTACGCCCATCACTATTCCGCGTGGTCAGGTCGATAACCTGAAAGCAAACTTCGAGCTTGACCGCAAACTGGAAGCGCCACTGGCGAAAGGTGAGGTCGTTGGCAAGCTTTATATCCAACTCGAAGGTGAAGATGTAGCTGAATATCCACTGGTTACCCTGCACGAAGTGAAAGAAGGTGGATTGATTGATCGCATGATGGATTATGTGTCTCTCAAACTGGGATTAGACGACTAACTATACCCCTTCGGCAAAATTCACACTTTACACACCGGCGTGCGTATTAAACGCACGCCAAATCTGGCTTCACGCCTGTCAAATTGATACAATTCGCTGGTTTTCACTTTAGAGGTTTACGTCATGGACACTCGCTTCGACGAATTGTTAGATTTCCCAACAGTTCAGACGTTTAAAGTTATGGGCGTCGCCCATGAAGATTTGCCAAATCATGTCATTGAATGCTTGCAGCAACATGCACCCGGTGACTATGCACCAACCGTTAAGCCGAGCTCAAAAGGCAATTATCACTCGGTTTCCGTGCAGGTAACCTGTACCAGCAAAGAGCACATGGAAACCCTGTATAAAGAATTAGCTAAATTAGAATTAGTCAGGGTTGTACTGTAATTCATGAGTAACAACGCGGTAATTATTCGTCAGTTAGGCAGACAGTCTTACGAACCGGTTTGGCAACGTATGCAAACCTTTACCGATACGCGTAATGACGAGGATCAGGACGAGATTTGGTTAGTCGAACACGACCCAGTCTTTACTCAAGGTCAGGCAGGTAAAGCTGAACATGTGTTAATGCCCGGCGATATTCCGGTGGTTCAGGTTGACCGCGGCGGTCAGGTTACCTATCACGGTCCTGGCCAACAAGTTGTCTATTTGATGCTGAATGTACGTCGCCGTAAATTAGGTGTTCGACAATTGGTCACTGCCATGGAAAATGCCGTAGTAAAGACACTAGGCGATTATGGTATTACCGCGAATGCTCGCCCTGACGCACCAGGCGTATATGTAAACAGTCAAAAAGTCTGTTCCCTGGGGTTACGCATTCGCCGTGGCTGCTCTTTTCATGGTCTGGCTTTGAATGTAAATATGGATTTAGCGCCCTTTTTACGTATTAACCCTTGCGGTTATGCAGGTATGGAAATGACGGATTGTGCCAGACTCGGCGGTCCACAAACGCTTGACGAGGCTGGCTCAGCTCTGCTCAAACACTTATTGGCTGAACTGGCCATTGAGACTACACAAACAATAGAAGGCTTTAATGAGTAACGTAAAAGCAAAAGCCGGAGTTAAGCTCCGTGATGATCAGAAAGTCAAACACATTCCGGTAACCATCATTCCAACCGAAAAGGAAGAGATGTTACGCAAGCCTGAGTGGATCAAGATCAAGCTGCCACGTACTACTGATAAAATCGACCACATTAAACAGACGCTGCGTAAAAACAATCTGCATTCAGTGTGTGAAGAAGCCAGCTGTCCTAACCTGGCGGAGTGCTTTAATCACGGTACCGCCACCTTTATGATTCTGGGTGACATCTGTACCCGTCGCTGCCCGTTTTGTGATGTTGCGCACGGCAAGCCCTTACCACCGAGTGCTGAAGAGCCATTAAAACTGGCAACCACTATCAAAGAGATGAATCTTAAATACGTGGTTATCACCTCAGTTGACCGCGATGACCTCAGAGACGGTGGCGCTCAGCATTTTGTGGACTGCATTAACGCCATTCGTGAACACAGCCCATCGACAACGATTGAAGTGTTGGTACCGGATTTCCGCGGACGTATGGATCGCGCACTGGAAATCTTTAAAGCAGGGCCACCGGATGTGTTTAACCACAACCTGGAAACGATCCCTCGCTTGTACCGTGAATGTCGTCCTGGCGCCAACTATCAATGGTCACTGGACTTACTGAAGAAGTTCAAAGCACAACACCCTTCTATTCCTACTAAGTCTGGTTTGATGATGGGTATGGGCGAAAGCAAGGAAGAAATCGCAGAAGTGTTAAAAGACCTGCGAGCGCATGACGTAAACATGTTGACTCTGGGGCAGTATCTGCAGCCAAGTCGACATCACTTCCCGGTAAAACGCTACGTTCACCCCAATGAATTTGATGAATTAGGTGAACTGGCTAAAGAAATTGGCTTTACTCACGCAGCTTGTGGTCCGATGGTTCGGTCCAGCTACCACGCAGACCGTCAGGCCGCTGGAGAAGAAATTAAGTAGTCGCATTATTGGCAGGCTGATAAATCACAGCCTGCTGCTTCCCTGCTCTTTTCGCCTGGTACAAGGCCATGTCAGCAGCATTTAGTAATTCAGATAACTGCACACCCGCCGTTTGCGTGTCACAAATTCCGAAGCTTGCCGAAATTCGCCAGCTATCCAACCGCTCATTGGTATCAATAACTTGAAAGTGTTGCTGTAGTTGATCTGCAAATTGCTGCGCCTGGTCGGCAGCCATATCCTGCAGGAAGATAGC
>NZ_CFIDRX010000116.1:0-14037 GCF_984433645.1 Marisediminitalea sp. | reverse complement strand
GCAACACTTATTTGGCGTAAAAACTTAATCCGGCGCTGCAAGAGTGAAATGCGCCAGAAACAAGAAGAAATGGAAAACCTGCAGACGGTCTTACTCGAAAAGAACCGGATGCTGGAGTTTTTATCGTCTCACGATACATCGACAAATTTGTATAACCGCAATTTCATGCTTCATCGAGCTGAAGATGAAGTCTCGCGCTTTAATCGTTTTCATACTGCCGCCAGTCTGATTTTATTCGACTTTACCAGTCAGTCAGCCAGACAGATAAACAGCAAGCCGGTTATCAATGAAGATGGCATCAAAGAGTTGGCAAAAATTTGCTTGTCGTGTGTTCGGGAAGTGGATATTGCGGGTCGTTGGAGCTCTGAACAAATCATTATACTGTGCCCACAAACCCCCATTTCTGCATCTAAGATCCTGGCTGACCGGCTAAAAGAGGCGGTTGAAACGCACCAAAGAGAAGATATTCGCGATTTACCATTCTCGATTGGACTGGCTGCGTTGCAAGAAGGTGAAACGTTCGCTGACTGGTATGAGCGAGCGAGTCAGGCATTGTATCTGGCACGCCGTCAACACGGTGGCAAAGTCATGATTGCGGAAACCTGAATAACAACAAAAAAGGGCCTCAGCCCCTTTGGTTTAAACCATGGGTTCATATTTCCATTGGTGCATGTCATAACTCACTTTGGCTCGTTCATATTCACGCTCGGAACGCCAGTTTCGGTTATTCAGTTTTACCGATACCCCTGAATACAGCTTTTTGGTGGCAATCAAACGCGCGGATTCCTGGTAGTGTTGCTTTGCTTCCAGTAATTGCACCGACTTACTCTCCATCCACGAAAGCAGGGTAGTTTCATTGCGTAGCAGTTCTTTTGCTTCAGACACTTTAGCCAGCAATGATTTAGGTACGACGCGATTGTTAATAATATCCATCTTTTCTTTGTGGCGGGTGGCGTTTGTGCGAATCTGCTTCAGCAAATCTTCAAAAAAGTCTTTGCGCGCCTGAAGCTGGTTAAAACCAGGGCTAAAGTCTATACGTAGCGTACTGCCTGATATTGCTCCAACTGTGCCCGCAATCACCGGGCCCTGACTACTTACCTCGCAGGCAAAAATGTTGCCCTGAGGATTTTCCGGACGACCAATGGTGACGCCGCCACCAGAACTCACACGGCAATGTGCAAGCTGGCGTCCCACGTTCAGGCTACCATTACACACAATATCGACACCCTGACCGTGCTGGATATAAATACTGCCACCGGCTTTTAGCTGACAGGTATACTCGCGCATCACGTCCTGCTGTTTGCCCATGGCGCCTTCGGTAATAATAATATCGCCACCGGCCTCAATAGTTGCAGACTCAGCAAAGCCGTTTACGGTGACGTCACCTTTGGCTTTGATGATCATTTTTTCTGTTACATCACCATTAACCAAAACCGAACCTTCGTAAGTTACATGACCGGTTCCCACGTTCACGCCCGGGCAAATAAACGTATCATCAACCTGCATGATGAGATCCATGTACTTCGGCATACCCGCAATGGTGGACACCACCAGGTTTTCGTCGTGATCACTGATAGCCGTGCCATTACCCAGTTTGATAGGCTGCCATTCACCTTCTTTGGAAACCAGCGTGTTGCCCCGCACATCAAAACCACTGCGGCCTTTGGTCGGAGGCTCACGTCGCATAACCTCGGCGTGCGCTTTCACACACACGATTTCGCCCAGGTTGCGCATATCGACTTTCTTTTCATTTGACTGTTGAGGGCGCAACACCCGATCTAATGCATTGGGGACCAGTGGACGCTGTCTCGAAGAGCGGCCGTCACGAGGGGGAAGCCCTTTGGCTATAAGGCCTTCAATACGTTTGCCCGGCTCTGCTTCTGATAATTGTTCAAGCAGCGCTTTTACCCGTTTCTTCCCCAGGCCTCGGCGAATATTGGCTTTTTGAGCAAGCCTGATCACTTGGGCTGTGTCGGGGATCTGACCGCCATGAGGCGCAGTGAGAATGGCATATCCTGTCATGTTGTCTTCGCTGATACGAAACTCAACTTCACAGTGGCGACGCTCACCAACCTGTTCCATGACGCTGGTTTTGTCTTTCGTTTTGAAAAAGTGGTTAGCTTTGTCGCAGGTTGCTTTTATCGCCGACTGGGACAAATACACCTCGTCGAAACCTTGTTCACAAAGGGCGTCATACACGGCTTGTGCACTGAGCTCTTGTTCAAGCTGGTCGGGGGCAATAGAAAGCGTAACGTTGTTACGATTATCATCAAACGAAAATTGAACGCCTTTCATAGTGATTTACTTCCTGTCCTGTATTGAGCGCTTGGTAAACGACACGTTTTATTATTATTGAGTACACATGGGTCAGATGTGCCGCAAGTTCTCGGTGAGGAGAACCTGCTACAGGTTAAATGCATACTAAAGTTGAATGCGATTTAGACTAAAGATGCACTAATCCGGAAAAAATCACAAGTTTTGTGCGTAAGCATACAGCGCTTTTAGTATTGCTTTGTGCTCGGCATTGTCGGCGTGTTGTTCTGCCAATTGCTCAAGCGTAAATAAATACTGCTCTAGCGTAATGCTCGCAGGAGAGGTTGGGTCCGTTAAGCGGAACTGACGATGACGCTGCCATTTCTGACTTTCTTCAAAGGTGAGGGTATTAGGGTAGTTTCTCGCCCGGTAGCGAAATAGCAACGATTTCAGCGTCGGGTTCTGCGTTTTGTTTGCCAGGCTGGTGAGCTGTTCGGGAGACGAAGTACGTACATCATCACACCAGTTTTTCTCTTCCCTCGTTAAAAAGCCGCCACTATACAAGGCATGGTCCGGGTCGAGCTCTTGTTCATCGAGCTCGGTGTTATACAAATCCGTTAGCTTCTGAATCCAACTGGTGTCAGCCACCAATTGTTTATAGTTTGCCAGACACTGTTCCCGGTTAATGCCCAAACGCTCTGCGTTTTCTTCGGATACGGCCTTGGCCGTGGTAATAAACGGCGAGCGGTTAATGTGAATGAGTTTGATGCCCGGGCGGGGCTCGTCGTCCTGCATCTCCTCGCGTTTGCGGTACAGACGCTCTCTGAGCGCTTCTGTGTCTAATGACAACAGCGGTGACGGATCTGACTGTAAGTCGACAGCAATCACGGCATTGGGGTTTGTCGGGTGCTGAGCAACCGGGAGGATCCAGGTACAGCAACCCTGACTAGCCGGGATTTTTGACGATACGTGAACCAGAGGCGTGAGTTGCTGGAGATTAATTTGTCGTGATACCTGGGCTTTCTGGCGCAGTGAAAGCGCGTAATCAAATAGTTTAGGCTGTTTGTCTTTAATCAGTTTGGCCAGCGCGATAGTGGCGCGTACATCAGACAACGCGTCATGAGCATGGCCGTGATCGATGCCATTGGCCGCGGTTAATAACTCCAGCTTAAAACTGGGAGAGCCGTCGTCTCGCATTGGCCATTCAATGCCTTCCGGGCGCAGGGCATAACAGGCACGCACCAGATCAATGATATCCCAACGGCTATTGCCGTTTTGCCATTCCCTTGCGTAGGGATCGTAGAAATTACGATAAAACAAATAGCGGGACACTTCATCGTCGAATCGAATGCTGTTGTAGCCTACAACACAGGTACCGGGTTCCGACATTACCTGATGAATTTTAGCGGCAAAGTCAGCTTCATTCATCCCATCGCGCAGCGTGTGTTGCGGCGTTAATCCCGTTACCAGTGCAGCCTGTGGCTGTGGTAAATAGTCATTAGCAATCTGGCAAAGAATATTGATGGGCTTGCCAATTTCATTCAGATCTGCGTCGGTGCGAATAGCCGCAAACTGGCTGGGCATGTCTTTTTGTGGGCTGACACCCCAGGTTTCGTAATCGTGCCAGAGAAAGCTGGCCGGACTGTGTTGACTCATGATGAATTGTACTTTTTATTGTTTGCTAATGCGGTATTCAGGAAGCCACTGAGCTTTTGTAGCACTAAACGGCACGCGGTGCGTGGCTACGTAGCCAGTGGGCAATAGGGTGGATACTAACACGCGCATTCAGCGTGCCCAAGTGCCTTGAATAAAGAATGAGATACCTAACAGCAGCAGTTTCGACGAATGCCGCAAAAAGCCGGCCATTGGCTCTGGTCAGCATCCCGGGAAACCCGTAGAGTGAATAAAACATTTCCGTAGGGAGTATTCAAGAAAATGCTGAAACGTATTTACACTGCTTTGTTCTGCTGTGGGTTAATCGCACCAGGCTGGGCGCAGGATGTTGCCATTGTCATCCACGGTGGTGCCGGCACAATTTTAAAAGCCAATATGACGCCAGAACGCGAAGCCGCTTATGTGGCTGCACTGCAGGAAGCCGTGCAAACCGGCTATAAGCTACTGAAAGACGGTGCGAAGGGCGAAGAAGCGGTCGTGGCCGCCATTCAGGTTATGGAAACGTCACCGCTATTTAACGCGGGCATTGGCGCCGTTTACACCTTTGAAGGTCAACACGAGCTGGACGCATCTATTATGCACGGTGGCACGCTGAATGCCGGGGCGGTCGCCGGGGTGAAGACCATCCGCAGTCCAATAGCCGCCGCACTGGCGGTGATGGAACAGTCGCCCCACGTGATGCTCAGCGGTAAAGGGGCTGAAGCATTTGCCGAATCGATTGGTATGAAACCGGTCAAAAACACTTTGTTCAATACAGAGCGACGTTACAAAGCCTTGCTCAAAGCAAAAGAGCGGATCCTTAACGCGAATGTGCCTTATGGTGGACAACAGGGTAACGAGCGCTTTGGTACCGTTGGCGCAGTAGTGCTCGACCAATATGGCAACCTGGTTGCGGGCACCTCAACCGGCGGCATGACCGCGAAGCGATTTGGCCGCATTGGTGACTCACCGGTTATTGGCGCTGGCACCTATGCAGATAACGAAAGCTGTGCTGTTTCTGCCACCGGACACGGCGAGTATTTTATTCGTTATCACGTTGCCGCTGATATTTGTAGCCGAATGAAATACCGTAATGATACGCTGGCCGACGCTGCGAATACCGTTATCAATGATGTACTGGTTAAAGCCGAAGGCGATGGCGGTATTATTGCCGTCGATGCAAAGGGCAACATCGCTGCCGTGTTCAATACTGCCGGCATGTATCGTGCGCAAATCGATACTCAGGGGAATCTTAAAGTCGGCATTTATCAGCAGTGGATTAACGAATAATTTGCGTTGGCGGGTAGTATTCAGTTAATACTGCCTGCCACATGCAGATAAATACCATTGTTGTCTATGCTTAAACGTCTGTTTTCCCTATTTAAACCGGTGCCGGTCCCGATCATCATCGTCGGCACAGATTACTTGTCTTTTCAGTTAGGGAGTTCATTAACAGCAGGTCAGCGTTACGTCGTACGCTTTTTTATTAATCAGGCTCCCTGGCACCACAAAACAACCATGCTAGGCGGTGAACTTCGCTATGAAAACGAACTCCTGGCTTTGGTTAAGCGTCACGACATCAAAGCGGTATGCTGCGTTCTCGAGACTGATTATTTGCATTATCAAGCACATTTTCAGGAAGCGCTTGCTTTGCACCAATGCCAGTTACTTTTCTGCAAGGAAGACGCCGACAGTCTGGACCTGCTGCATTGAGTCATGGATGTGGGCCGGGTAGAGTAGTCGCTAAACCAGTTATGCCATAACGAGTCACAAATGCCGACTAAAACCCTGTTAATTATTGCACATGCCCCTTCCGACAATACCCGTCAAATGGCAGAAGCGGTTGAACGTGGTGCCTGTCATCCCGACATCAACAATATCAACGTAGTGGTTGCAGCGCCTGCGGCTGTGCAACCTGAGGATATCTGCAAGGCCCAGGCTGTTATTATTGGGACGACTGAAAACCTGGGCTACATGGCGGGCTTAACAAAAGACCTGTTTGACCGTTGCTACTACCCTTGTCTTGAACATACTCAGGCCATGCCGTTTAGTTTCTATATTCGGGCTGGTCAGGATGGTACAGGGACGCTCCGCGCTATTACGTCGGTTACCACCGGACTGCGCTGGAAGCTGGTGCAAGCCCCACTCATTTGTAAGGGCGAATTCAAGACTGCGTTTTTAGCAGAGTGTGAGGCGCTCGGACTCACAATGGCAGCCAGTCTGGAAGCCGGGATTATTTGATTCGCTAACGTTTTAACTGCCTGACGGTTCGCCTGATCCTATTGCACTATATTTTATGCGGTTTTCCCAAAACTACGCTACGCTTAAGTTATAAGAGTTTCTGGCATTCACTTTTTATCAGGGCCCATGTCCCAAGCGCTAGAGGCTGTTGTTACGTGTTGAGATGTCCGTGCTAACACCCTCAGGATAACAACAACTATGCAGTACCGGCCTGTGTTGGCCACCGCTGTGCAGGAGGAAAAATGGAATCGTTGCAGGTTTGTGATTATATGAACCATCACCCCGTTAAACTCACCAAAAATATGCCCGTTGCAGAAGCCGTCGAACGACTGCTACAGCGACAGCAGTCTGGTGGCCCGGTTTTGGATGAAGCGGGTAAGCTTTGCGGATTTCTGTCTGAGCAGGATTGTATTAAAGCCATGGTTGAGTCGACCTACTATCGGGAGCAGGTGTGTCGCGTAGGCGAGATTATGCACTCGCCGGTGATGACAGTGTCTGACACCATGTCGATTTTAGAAGTGGCAGAAAAGTTACTGATCGAAAAGCCCAAGATGTACCCGGTTGTAGATGCTGACGGGTTACTGGTGGGTTGTATCAGTCGTTCTCAGATTCTGGCTGCAATCGACAAACAGCTCCACGCCGAATACCCGAAAACCGCCTGATTAAAATGCCGAACTTCGCTGGTCCTGACTGGCGGGTTTGCGTCTTAGCCAGCGTTATTGCTAACAGAAGCCCAGCGTAATTGTGTTTGCGCTGGTTGTACTCTGTTCCGTCTTGCATTGGCAAGACGTTCGCTGCGGCTCATGGCAATGTGTGGCAAAATACCCGAAAAGGCTAGAAAAAGCCGGCCGCTTCTTCTAGGATCCGTGTTTTTGTAGTTCAGAGTCATACGCAGCCCACTATGCCCAATCCCTCGCCGTTCAAAGCGCTGTTTAGTCAGTTACCGCAATGTGCTATTGCTGATCGCTTTCCCATTCGTCGTCAATTACAGCGTTTGCAAAAAACAAAAGCCGATGACGAGGCCAGCCAGCAGCAACTTGCCAAGGTGATAGACAGGATCAATGCGTCTATTGCGCGTTGTGAAGCCAGGGCGGCCGCGGTTCCACAAATAGACTATCCGCCGCTGCCGGTTAGCGAACGTAAAGACGATATTAAGCAAGCTATTGCCGATAATCAGGTGGTCATTATTGCCGGTGAGACGGGGTCGGGTAAAACCACGCAGATCCCCAAAATATGTTTGGAGTTAGGACGGGGAATTACTGGCAAAATAGCGCACACGCAACCAAGGCGTCTTGCTGCTCGAAGCGTAGCGTCGCGTATTGCAGAGGAGCTGGGTACTGAGATTGGTGAAAAAGTCGGCTTTAAAATCCGCTTTTCTGATCAGGTCAGCGACAGCACCCTGGTCAAGCTCATGACCGACGGTATGTTGCTGGCTGAAATGCAGCAAGACCGCTTTTTAAATGAATACGACACTATTATTATTGATGAGGCGCACGAACGCAGCCTGAACATCGACTTTTTAATTGGTTATCTGAAACAGCTACTGGCGAAGCGGCCCGAGCTGAAAGTCATTGTCACATCTGCGACCATAGACCCGGAGCGCTTTTCCCGTTACTTCAACGACGCGCCCATTATTGAAGTCAGTGGCCGCACATTCCCGGTAGAAATTCGGTATCACGACCCGGAAGACGCCGAAGACGATCAGGACCAGGTTGATCGCATTATCCATGCCGTAGATGAACTGATGCGCGAGCCTCGTGGTGACATACTGGTATTCCTGAGCGGGGAGCGCGAAATTCGCGATACCCAGGATGCCCTCAGTAAACAGCAATACCGCAATACTGAAATTATTCCCCTTTATGCGCGTTTGTCGGCCTCAGAGCAACAACGCATATTCCAGCCCCATGGCGGGCGCCGTATTGTGTTGTCTACCAACGTGGCGGAGACCTCGCTAACTGTGCAGGGCATTAAGTATGTCATTGATCCCGGCACGGCCCGGATTTCCCGTTATAGCCCGCGCAGCAAAGTACAGCGCTTGCCCATTGAGCCGGTGTCTCAGGCGTCGGCGAACCAGCGGGCAGGGCGATGCGGCCGTGTGTCAGAAGGGATCTGTATTCGACTTTACAGTGAGGACGATTATTTAAACCGTCCGGCGTTTACCGATCCGGAAATTCTGCGTACCAACTTAGCGTCGGTTATTTTGCAAATGCTGACACTGGGATTAGGCGATATCGCGAGTTTCGACTTTGTACAGCCGCCTGACAGCCGGCAAATCAACGACGGCTTCCGTCTGCTGGAAGAAATTCAGGCGATTGACCGGCGCAAAGGAAAAGCGGGGCTTACTCAACTTGGCAGGCAGATATCCCGCTTGCCGGTTGATCCACGTTATGCCCGAATGGTGGTCGCAGCAGGTGAGCTTAACTGCCTGATGGAGGTCATTGTTATCTCCGCGGGACTGACGATTCAGGACCCGCGTGAGCGACCACAGGAAAAGCGTGCCCAGGCAGATGAAAAACATGCCGAGTTCGCCGACAAAGACTCTGACTTTATTGCCTTGTGGAATTTGTGGCAGGCGTTTCGGGAAAAACAAAACGAGCTGTCGAACAATCAATTGCGCAAATGGTGTCAGGCTAACTTTATAAATTACCTGCGTATGCGCGAGTGGCAGGATATCGTTAGCCAACTGCGAAAGTCGGTTGCAGAATTAAATTTGCGCATTACTCAACAGCCTGCTGATTATGCTGCGATCCACCAGGCTCTGTGTACCGGTCTGTTGTCTCATATAGGTATGAAAGACAAAGAGCGCGAATACCTCGGCGCCCGCAACACTAAATTCATGATATTCCCCGGCTCAGGACTGGCCAAAGCCAATCCGAAATGGGTAGTGGCGGCAGAGCTGGTTGAAACCTCTAAACTGTTCGCCCGCATGGTGGCGAAAATTGACCCTGCGTGGATAGAACGTCTGGCTGGTCATTTGGTGAAGCAAAATTACTCGGAGCCGCACTGGTCTAAAAAGCGCGGTGCAGTGACAGCTAGTGAGAAGGTCACCCTATTTGGCTTGCCGATAGTTGCACAGCGGTTTGTTACTTATAGTCAGATAGACCCGCCTGTGTGTCATCAGTTATTCATTCGGGAAGCACTGGTTAATGGCGATACCCGCTTGCGGTATGACGTGCTGGAAGACAATCAGGCCATGTTGCAACTGGCCGATGACTGGGAACAGAAAACCCGGCGTCGCGACCTGATGGTTGATGAACAGCAACTGGTGGACTTTTATGCCCAAAAACTGCCGGTATCAGTTAACAGCGAAGCGGCGTTTAAAAAGTGGGCCAAGCAGAAAGAAGCGCTGGCCTCATTGCGATTCACGGAAGACGACGTGTTTTTGCAGCAGCCGGGCACCGGTCTGGCTAATGCGTTTCCGGATAGCTGGCTTCAGGGCAATTTGTCGCTGCCGCTGCGGTATCACTTCGAGCCTAACGCAGTTGATGACGGGGTTACTGTTACCATACCTCTGCCACTGTTGAACCAGGTATCAGCCGACGGCTTTGACTGGCAGGTGCCGGGCCTGCGGCACGAGCTGGTGGTTCAGCTTATCAAGAGTTTACCTAAGCGACTGCGACGTAACTTCGTGCCGGCACCCAACTACGCGGAAGCCTGCTTGTCGGACATAAAAAATACCGAGGAAAAATCCGGTCGGCCGATTCCTTTATTAGAAGCCATTTCGCAAAAATTATTGCGTATGACCGGGGTCACTGTTGAACCCGAAGACTGGCAACTGGACCAGCTCGACAAGCACCTGATCATGCATTTTGAAGTGGTGGATGCAGACCACAAGGTGCTCGCCCGTGGCGATGATCTGGACGCGTTGAAGCACACGCTGCAGGGGAAGGTGAAACAAACTTTTGAAAAAGCCGCCACGCCTGAGTTAGAGCGGAAAGACATTACCACTTGGGACTTTGATGCCTTACCTGAGAGCTTTACTCAGAAACACGGCGGGTTTGAAGTGCAGGCTTATCCCGCGCTGGTGGTGAAAGGCAAACGCGTTGATATTGAACTGGTACCAGAGGCCGAACAGGCCGCATCCATGCACCAGCAAGGGTTAAACCGGCTACTGATGGTCAACATGCCTTCGCCGGTGAGCTACCTGGAACAAAAGCTGCCGAATAAAGCCAAACTGGGTTTGTACTTTAACCCCTTTGGGCAAATAAAAGCCTTGATTGACGACTGTATTCTGGCGGGCATCGATGCGCTGAGCCGGCGCTTCCAGTCGCAGTCTGGCAGTCCGGTGCGAGACAAAACGCAGTTTGAGGCGTGTCTCGATTTTGTCAGAGCGAATATCAATGATGAAGTGCTGGTGATTGCCCAGCAGGTTGAATCAGGTTTAACGCTGGCGCATGAGTGTCAGAAGAAGATGAAAGGCAAGGTGTCGTTCGATATGGTGAGTGGGTTAAGCCACATCAAAGCGCACTTAGCTACGCTGGTCTTCCCAGGCTTCGTGGCGGAATTTGGCAGTCAGCGTTTGGATGACTGGAACCGGTTCCTGAAAGCACTTGCCCGTCGGCTGGAAAAACTGCCGGTTGATCCTAACCGGGACCGAATCCAGCAGATCACCATCGACAAAGTAGAAAGCAGTTATCAAAGTACACTGGCTAAATACCCGAAACACAAAGTGCCAGAAGACTTACTTGCTATTCGCTGGATGATTGAAGAACTGCGGGTATCCTTGTTTGCTCAGCAACTGGGCACAGCGTACCCGATTTCTGCAAAACGCATTGAAAACCAGCTTGAGCAGTTTTAAACGGGAAATAACATTGACAAGCGAATAATGTCGCCCTATAACCAATAACATGTGAGGGGGTTCACCTATGGCGGGCCCTATTGAAATAGTGGTAGCAGTCACAGGAGAAGTAAACATGTTAGGATACGACGACAAGCGAAATTTTTTCAGGATGATGGTGAATTCTCCTTGTCAGGTGCAAATCATCGACGACGAATCCAGTCGCTCGTTGCAAGCGGTATGTAAAGATATCAGTGCGACGGGTATGTCACTGGAAGTAGATGAACCTTCTATTGAAATCGGTACTGAAGTCAGCATCAGCATTGACTCAACCAGTTCACAAATACCTTCCTTATCCGCCGTTGCCAAAGTCGTTCGCTGCGTTGCAGAGTCTGACAGCAGTTGTGTGATTGGTGTCGAAATCTCAGAAATGAAATAACCCGGCGGCGCGGTCGCGTCGAATCGGTTTGTTCCATTACGTGAATCGAAAAAACTGGTTTTAATTCATTTCTTCAATTAGCAATACTTCTCATTATCAAGTGAGGAGTTTGTTATGTTGAAAACAATTACGTTTGCCATTATGCATTTCAGTGTCGCATTTACTGTGGCGTATCTGTTAACCGGTAGCCTGGTGGTGGGTGGTGCGGTCGCCCTGGTCGAGCCTGCTATTAACACCGTCGCGTTTTATTTCCACGAGAAAGTCTGGCAAAAACTCAAGCCAGCGCACGGCCAGTCGTATTCACTGGCCGCGTAGCTTGTACGAGGTAATCGGTTTACCTGGACTCATTCTACCTGACAAACCAGGCCTTTAAGGTAATAGCCTTCCGGATAGTTTGTAGAGATGGGGTGGTCGGGTGCTTGCGACAGATGTTCCAAAATGCGTACCTGTCGACCTGCATCTAAGGCGGCATCGGCCACGACCTTTTGGAACAGATCCGCTGGCATTAAACCAGAGCAGCTGAAGGTGAGCAGTATGCCGCCGGGTTTTACTGCATGAATCCCATACATATTAATGTCTTTGTAGCCACGACAAGCGCGCTTCAACGACGCTTTGCTGTCGACAAATTTTGGCGGATCCAGAATGACCATATCAAATTGGGTGCCGTCCTTGTGGTACTGTCGCAGGACTTCAAAGACATCGCCTTTAACCTGACTGCATTGCTGGTCGGTAAATCCATTCAGCTCTGCATGAGTGGCAGCCATATCAAGAGCAGGCTGAGACACATCAACATTGGTGACGTGAGAAGCACCGCCGCGCAGGGCGTAACAGGCAAAGGTTCCGGTGTAGCTAAAGCAATTCAGCACATTGGCGTTTTCTGCATAGCGGCTGGCGGCAAAGCGGTTTTCGCGTTGGTCCAGGTAAAAGCCAGTTTTGTGTCCGGTGTGCAAATCTACCCGGATCGTCACGCCGTGTTCTTCAATATCCACGGTCTGTGGTACGTCACCCCATAAGGGTTGTACCAAAGGCTCCAGACCTTCTTTATGCCTCACGTCAACATCGCTGCGCTCGAATATCGCGCGCAGCGGCAATGTGCGTTGCAGGGCCCAGACTATTTTATCTCGGTGCTTATCTGCACCTGCACTGAGCAACTGAACCACAGCAACATCGTTGTATAGATCAATGGTGACACCTGGCAAACCATCAGACTCAGCTGCAATCAGCCGACAGGCGTTAGAACTGGCTCGCGCCATGATTTGCTGACGCAGTTGCCATGCAGACTCGATACGGCGACAGAAAAACGCATTATCGATGCTTTCGTTTTTATCGAAGGTCCAAATCCGCACGCGGATCTGCGAATTAGGCGAGAAAGCGCCACGCCCAAGCCATTTATCGTCTGAACTGTATACGTCTACGGTGTCACCCATACGGCAACGGCCTTTCACTGTTGCAACCGCCCCTTCAAACACCCAGGGGTGACGACGCAACAAAGACTTTTCCCGACCGGGTTGTAAATAGATTTTGGCAGACATATGCTTGGCATTCTTCGAACAATAATGGGCGCGCAGTATACTGGCGATGGCAATGGGAAGTCCAGTTAACCTGAGGATACCCGCAGTATTCCGGTAGGTTCAATTCTCAGGCCTGAACAGCGCGCATTTAAAGGACAGAAGGAGTGAATGTGTCCGACAATCAACCGCAATCTGCTTTTACCCTGGTTACTCACATTGAGCATATGGATTTTGACGCAATACACGCCTTTATTGGGCAAACTTACTGGGCCAAAGGTATACCGGTTGAAACAATGCGAACGGCGCTGGAAAACTCCGTTTGTGTTGGGATTATGCAGGGCGACAAGCAAGTCGCTTTTGCCAGGGTAATAACAGATAAAGCGACATTCGGTTATTTATCTGATGTGTTTGTATTACCTGAATACCGAGGGCAGGGACTCAGCAAGCGCATGCTCGAAACCATAATGACAATGCCAGAGCTACAGGGTTTGCGACGGTTTATGCTGGCCACTAAAGACGCCCACAGTTTATATCGACAGTTCGGTTTTGAATCCGTGTCAGATGCAACGCCGCTTATGCAAATACACCGGCCTGATATTTATCAGTAAGGTAACTTATCCATGAATAGCAACATGCAATACCTCGCTATAGATGAGCAACACCCCGACGCAGCGCTACACATAGCGCAATGCCGAATACCAGAAATCAGCGCGACACAAGTGCTGGTAAAGGTGACTGCGTTTGGTGTAAACCGGGCCGATTTATTACAACGTGCCGGCCATTATCCACCCCCGCCGGGAGAGAGTGACATTTTAGGACTTGAGGTTTGTGGGTCGATTGTCAGCCTTGGCGAACAGGTTACCGGATGGCAACCCGGAGAACGGGTTTGTGCCATAGTCGCAGGCGGCGGATATGCGCAATATATTGCCATCGAAGCCTCGCACCTTTTGCGTGTGCCCGACAATCTCAGTGATGCAGAAGGCGCCGGGCTCGCAGAAGTCTTTTTAACTGCCTTTCAGGCAATGCACAGCATTGCGAAATTGCAGCATGGGCAAAAAGCGTTGATCCACGCAGGCGCCAGTGGAGTGGGCATAGCAGCAACACAGCTTTGTCGTTTTTGGGGCGTGGAAACGGCTGTAACCGCGTCCTCGGCCGAAAAACTG
>NZ_CFIDRX010000115.1:0-14238 GCF_984433645.1 Marisediminitalea sp. | reverse complement strand
AAAGCATGCTGGATGAACAGTACGAGAAAACGCTCACTCAGGTAGAGGCACTTCGCGAACAGTCACCATTGAATAAAAATGTACTGCAGTTGTTAGCACGCCTGAATTTGTATCTGGAGAAGCCCGATCAGGCGATTGAAGCTTATCAGGCCTATGTAAAAGCGTATCCGGAAGATGCTGAAACCTCGTTTATTTTGTCTGCGTTGTTGATGGACAACAAGCGTTATGACGAAGCAGAACCACTGGTAGATAAATTACTGACCAAGAGCGCAGGCAATCCGCTTCTGAACCAGTACAAAGCGGTTATCGAAGTTAGAGCCGGTGAGTTTGCCAGTGCGTTGAAACACGTAGAAACGGCCATTCAGGGTGGGCGAACCGATCCTCTGGCTCGTCTTGTAGGCGGTTACAGTGCCTATCAGTTGAAAGACTACGCAGCGGCTACGCGCCATTTATCGATGATTGCATCGAATCTGCCCAAGACCCACCCTGCGTTACGTATGCTGGCCGATAGCCTTTTATATCAAGGCAATAACGAGGAAGCGCTGGATGTACTAAGTCGCGTAGATGGTGATTTCAGTACCGATGCTACCCTGTTTTCTAAAGCGGGCTACAAACTACTGCAAGACGGCAATGTTGTTGATGCACAGACAATGATTGAGCGTTCGGCAGAACTGGCAACAACGGCTGAGGATTTAACCCGAATAGGGGTCCTGCAACTTTCATTAAACGATGCAGATGGCATTCTGAATCTGGAAGAAGCGGTGAAAAAAGCGCCCGAGGTGTCAAGCGGACAACAGACCCTGGCGAATGCTTACATCGCGACCAAGCAATTCGATAAAGCCTTAGGCGTTGCGCAAGAGTGGAAGGAAAAGGAACCCCAAAACCCGGAGCCTTGGCTGACCATTGCGCAGGTGAGCATTTTAAAGAATGACTTTGATGCGGCAACAAAAGCCATTGAAGCTGCCGAGTCACTGGACCCGCAAAACACCAAAGCTAAATTGCAGCGCGTGTCTATTTCGCTAAATCAGAAAAAAGTCGATGAGGCGCTGTCTTATCTGAAGCAGGCTCTGGATATCGAACCGACGCACCAGTCGGCGCTGGCCATGTATTACATGATCATGAAGCAAGCTGGCAAAGCGAATGAAGGCATTGATTACATAAAGGAAATAGCCTCGCGTAATCCCGACTCGGTCACACCTAACATTGTGCTTGCGCGTGTTTTGTTGAGTGAAAATCGCTACGAAGAAGGCTTGAGCGCGATAAACAAAGTCCCGCAAAGCTATGACGTGCCAATGCCCTATTGGGATACTAAAGGCCGCCTGTTGCTTGCGAACAACAAAGTGAATGAAGCCAAAGAGCTGTATTCAGAATGGTTGAAGGTATCGCCAAATAACAAAACGGCAACCCTGGGCCTGGTGATGATCCTGGATGTGCAAAATAAATTTGCAGACGCGTTGGATGTGACCAAGAAATTCCTTGAGAAACGCCCGGATCGCCAAATCGACATCGTAAAATCGTACTTGCACGCCATGCTGCGTCAAATTCGAGAAGCGGAGGCTATTCTTAACAAGCTGACGGCAGAAGAACGGATGCTGCCATTTGTCCGTGGTGTAGAAGCCCGTCTGCAAATTTATCGCGAAGACTACGCGGATGCTGTGCCCAATGCTCTGGCGGCTTATGAGGAAATCCCCAGCACCCGTAATTTGTTAGTCATTATGGCGGCATATGAGTTAACGGGAAATAACGACAAGTCATTCGCGTTATTAAACACGTTTTTGGAAAACAACCCCGACAACCTGCAGGCCAGATTGTTATACGCTGAGCGAATGATTCCGAAAGACCGCAAAGGCGCAATAACCGAATATCGCAAGGTTGTAAAAGATTGGCCGGATAATGCTATTGCGCTGAACAACCTGGCATTTTTGGAGCTGGAAGAAGGCATGTTGAGCGACGCCGAAAAGCACGCTCGTCAGGCACTTAAAGTGATTCCCAATGCGCCTGAAATTGCCGATACCTTAGCGCAGATCCTGGTTGCTCAGGGAGAAATGGAAGACGCTAAAGAGGTATACGACGGCATTGTGGACGACAACGTGCGCAGTGACGAAGTGTTCCTTAACTACGTCGAGTTACTGCTGAAGATGGATTTGAAAACGCTGGCAAACAGACGCCTTGGCAGCAGGGTATTCGAAACACAAGAGTCGAAAGCGCGTGTCGCCGAGCTGAAGAAAACCTACAATATTTAATCTAAAAAAAAGCAACGCCCGGTTAAGCCGGGCGTTTTTTTGTGCTGGACATAAACGTTACTTTATTCAGCTTTGTTGTTTATGCTTTGGTCCAATTTTTTTTCCAGTGCAGCCAACTGCTGAGCGATGTCTTTTAACGTAGGCTCGTCCTTGTGCGCTTCACGCCAGGCCTTGGCGTTTTCTTCTTCCATCACGTTAACCACAATACCAATGACCATGTTAAGGAAGGCAAAGGCGGTAAAGAAAATAAAGCTCAGGTAATAGAACCAACTGAGAGGGTAGACCTTCATGGTTTCGTACATAACATCGGTCCAGTCCTCGAAGGTCATTACCCGGAACAAGGTCAGTAGCGAGATAGTGATGTCACCCCAAAGCACCGGGTTGATTTGTTCAAACAGGGTGCTGCCTATCGCTGCGTAGATGTAGAAGATGATAAACATCAGCAACATGACATACCCAAGCTGCGGCAAGGCTTTCATTAGCGATACCAGCAATATGCGTAGTTCAGGGATAATTGAAATCATCCGCAATACCCTGAAAACCCTCACCAGACGCGCAATTAATGCTGTGTCACTATTCTCCAGTGGCAACAGACTCACCAGAACAATAATGGTGTCGAACCAGTTCCAGAAGCTTTTGAAAAAATCGAGTTTTCTTCGTTCGGCTAAAAAACGAATGGTCAGCTCAACCAGAAAAAATGCACTAATAAACCAATCAAGCAGATTGGTGATCTGGTTAACAGTACTGGGCATGTCGTATGTCTTGGCACCTACTAACAGGGCCGAAAACAGAATGACGCCAATAACAAATAGCTCAAACGCTTTGTTAGAGCGTATTTTTTCAAAACGATTTTGTAGTTGTGAGGCTTGCATAGTTGAAGTGTAAATGTTGAGAATTGTTACTATTTAGGATTATACTTAAGTGTAAATCACTTCCATCAGGAGCAGGCTGTATCATGGACGAGAGCAATAAGAGTTTGCAAGCTAAATTATCCCGTTTGAATCACCAATTAGATAACTACTCTTCCAGCGTTGATGAAATAAAAGCGTTAAAGGTGGTAATGGAAGATATTTTAGAAGACCTGGAAACTCTGTCAGATACTTTCGAAGCACAGCACATAAACTAAAAAGCGCCCAACAGGGCGCTTTTGTAATTAAGCTCCGGCGAAGAATTAATCCGCCGCTTTCATACCTTGTTCTAACAACTCGATATCTTCAGCTTTCAGGTTACCCGCTGCTTGCTTAAGAGTTACCATGGCCTGAATAAAATCGTAACGCGCACCCGACAGGTTGGCGCGAGCGTTGAACAGATTACGGGTACTGTTTAACACGTCAACAATGGTACGTGTACCTACATCAAAACCTGCTTCAGTGGCTTTTAATGCGCTTTCAGCTGACACAACTGCCTGTTCTAAAGCGCGAATGGTAGAAATAGAGGCTTTAACATCGTTAAAGGAGCTGCGCACAGACTGAACTGTTTGACGGTAGGCCAGTTCCAGATCCTGACTTGACGATACGTACAAATCACGCGCGCGGTCAGCCTGAGCCGAGACAGAACCACCTTGATAAATAGGTACATTTACAGACACACCAATGCTTTGGCTGTCGAAGAATGGCGTACTGTTTCTGAAGAAAGGTGACTCCGTAGTGCCTTTAGATGCACCGTAAGACGCACTTAAGCCAACGGTTGGATAGTGACCCGCAGTCGCGATGTCGATATCCATTTTCGCTACGTCCAGAGCCAGACGCTGTGCTAACAGTGTCAGGTTGGCATTTTCAGCAATACTCAACCAGCCATCTACTCTTTCCGGAGTCGGCGCGGTTGCCGTAAAGCGTTCTGTATTCAGGACGTACAAACGGTCGTGATATTTACCCGTGATCACGCGAAGAGCTTCACGCGCCATTTCAATCTGATTTTCTGCAACAATTTCCTGAGCAACGGTACTGTCGTAATTGGCCTGTGCTTCGTGAACATCAGTAATCGCCGTCAGGCCCACTTCAAAGCGCTGTTTAGTCTGTTCCAGCTGACGCTCGATAGCGCGCTTTTCTGCCTGGACAAAGTTGAGGTTATCCTGGGCGCGTAATACGTTCAGGTAGGCAGTCACGGTGCGAACGATGAGTTCTTGCGTTGCGGCTGCGTACGTGGCGTCGCTTTGTTCGGCGGTAAGTTCTGCGCGGTCTAAACCTAACCAGTTTGAGTGATCATACAATGACATGTTCAAATCGATACCGTAACTGGTTGAGTTACTGTCGATATCAACGTTTACAATGTTGAACCCGGTAGAGCCGTCGTCATTGTCTACCTGGATAGTCTGCGTCGTCTCACGCGATGATTTTGAGTAGCCCAGAGAGCCTGAAACTTGTGGAAGTAACGCAGCACGGCTTAGAGGGATCCCCTGGTAAGCGGCATCACGTTGCGCCTTGGCACGATTTACTACCGGATCGTTTGCAAGGGCTTGTTGATATACTTCCAATAAACTATCGGCTAATACCGGTGTAGTCATCCCGAAACCGAGCATTAGTGATATCAGTGTTTTTTTCATTTGTGCGCCTTCAATCTCAATTGTTTTGCGTATCCAAGGTGTGTTGATGGACTGTTTTTACGGTGGTAAGGTGCAAAAAGTTACTTCGTGTAACGCGCACCTCAACGCCATTGAATACGATTCCATGATCTGCTCCGTACTCTAAGTAAGTCAACGACTAAAAGATACTTATAAGACGTAACAGAGCTTGAGCAAGTGTAACAGAATATGTGTTATGCCCACTCAATGTGTATTACTTAAATTATAAATACACGGATGATCGTAAATGATCAAATTCGTATATTAACCGGTTTACCTAATAAAAGAGAATGCAATGAAAGCGAAAATTCAGCGTTTCAACTCAGCTGACATCGAAATTCTGAATAAAAAGCCGTTATACGAAGGCTTTTTTACCATGATGCTGTATGAGTTCCGCCATAAAAAGTATGACGGTAGCTGGAGTGACGTCGTCAAGCGGGAAATGTTTGAGCGGGGGCATGCCGTCGCCGTACTGCCTTATGATCCTGAAACAGAAGAATTCGTACTCATTGAGCAGGTCCGTATGGGAGCAATGGCTACCTCTGACACACCCTGGCTCATTGAGGTCATTGCCGGGATTATCGATGAAGGAGAGACTCAGGAGTCGGTATGTCACCGCGAAGCGGCTGAGGAAGCGGGCATTGAATTAACACACCTGTCTAAAGCGCTAAGTTATCTGGCAAGCCCGGGCGGAACAACGGAAAGATTGCATATCTATATGGCCAAAACAGACGCCACTAAAGCGTCAGGCGTACACGGTTTAGCCTATGAATCAGAAGATATTTTAGTGCACCGGGTAGCAGAAAAAGACGCGCGTGAGTGGTTGGAAAACGGCAAAATAGACAACGCGGCGGCCATTATTGCGTTACAATGGTTCTTTATGAATAAACACTCTTTACTGGCGAGCTGGCAATAACGTGGTAACTCCATTGCGTAAATATGTACCTAACCTTCCCACGCTGCAGGCAATCTGCGAGCGTAATTACGTACATTTGTTGTCGATGCTGCCAGACTGTGACACTGAAGAGCTGGTTTACCGCTTCAGCGCAGGTAAAGGCCTGAGTTATCAAATTCAAATCATCGAATCTGCGCGCTATACCAGTACATTAGCAATAGAGCAGGTGGATGTTGCCACCCCAGACTTCATGAAACCAGCCATGACAGTGCGCTTGTATCACGATGCCAGAATGGCTGAAGTCACATCAAGTCAGAATGCCGGCGCGCTAGCTCCTTCTTACGAATACCCCAATGCGAAGATGCGCTTGCGCAACGAAAAGCACATGGTGAACTTGTTCCTCACGGAGTGGCTGCACTTTTGTCTTAACCACGATGCCCAGCCTATCGCTCAACCTCAATGACGTTGATTCAAATTTCTGACTGCCATTTACTCGAAAGCCCGGCACGAAGTGGCTATGGCAACATCAATCCACTACAGAGTTTGGAGGCCATACTGAAGACAGTTGCATCGCTGGATGTCGACGGAGTGTTAGTAACCGGCGATATTAGCGGCGATGATTCTGAACAAAGTTATCAGCATTTTATTCAGGCTATTAATCAACATTTACCCGATATACCCGTAAAAGTGATTGCCGGTAATCACGACAATAACAGGCATTTTGATACCTTACTGTCTCCCTGGTTACTCACGCCTGATAACTGCTGGCTACTGGGGGAATGGTGTATCCACGGACTCGATACGCGCTCAATGGGTACACTGGGAAAAATAGATGCGATACAACTAGAGCAAGTCAGCGAACAAATGCAAAAGCATGCAAATAAACAGCACTTGCTGGCAATTCATCACCACCCGGTTGCAACCCAAAGCTGGATGGACAAACACGCCTTGCATGGCGTGCCGGAACTGGAACGCTGGCTGACGCGAAACCCGGTGCAGGCAGTTGTGCACGGTCACATTCACGCTGAATACCAAGCTAAGTTAGCCAACACGCCTGTGTTGGGCGTGCCGTCGACCTGTTGGCAATGGGCATTAACCCAAGCGTTTGGTCTGGACGAGACGGCGCCAGGCTTTCGGGTATTCGATTTATCAACTTCAACGTTACACACTGAAATACGGAGAGTGGCATGAGTGCCATATTGTATTTACACGGATTTTTAAGTTCCCCGCTGTCGGTAAAAGCGCAGCAAACCCGTCGCTATTTGTCTGAACAGTATCCTGACATCGAATTTGTGTGTCCGGAGTTGTCGAATCATCCCGCACAATTGCAGGAACAACTATTAACTTTAATAGCGCAAAACCCTGCGTTAACTCAAGACGGACTAAAAGTGATTGGTAGTTCCATGGGCGGCTACCTGTCGACCTGGTTAATGGAAAAGTTCGGTGGCAAAGCAGCATTGATCAACCCTGCGGTTCGTCCGTTTGAATTACTGGCCGGCTATTTGGGCGACCACATTAACCCTTACACCAACAAGCAGTTTACGCTTCAGCAATCTGACATTGAGCATATTAAGCAGCTCTATGTGCCGGTTATTACTAACCCTGCGCATTTTAAAGTGCTGCTGCAAACCGGCGACGAAACACTGGATTACCGGTTGGCAGTAGAACACTATCAGGGCGCAGATGTTGTAGTAGAGGAAGGCGGCGACCACAGCTTCGTCAATTACGATCAGCATTTACCCGCCATTATGGCGTTTTTGTTGTCGCTATAATGACGAAATTGCGCTTATTCTAAGCGCCTGATAACATCGATGAAAACAACGCAGTTTTTCAGCCCGGCTTCTACAGCTAAGCTTAAGCACTGACTAATACAGACACCAGACAACGAAGAACAATCACAACTATGTCGAATCAATATAATTCTGATGCAATTGAGGTGTTAAACGGCCTGGAGCCGGTAAAACGCCGCCCGGGAATGTATACCGATACCGCTCGCCCAAATCACCTGGGACAGGAGGTTATCGACAACAGTGTGGACGAAGCGCTGGCGGGCCACGCATCGAATATCAAAGTGATTCTGCATGAAGACCAGTCGCTGGAAGTGGTTGACGATGGTCGCGGTATGCCTGTAGACATTCACCCCGAAGAACGCATCTCGGGTGTGGAACTGATCATGACCAAGCTGCACGCGGGTGGTAAGTTTTCAAATAAAAACTACGAGTTTTCCGGTGGTTTGCACGGCGTAGGGATCTCGGTGGTTAACGCCCTGTCTACCCGGGTGGAAGTGACCATTCGACGCGATAGCCAGGTGTACTTCATTGCCTTTGGTGACGGCGATAAAACCGAAGACCTGTCTGTTATCGACACATGCGGACGCCGCAACACAGGTACCAGTGTTCGTTTCTGGCCAGATCCGCAGTATTTCGATTCTGCCAAGTTCTCGGTATCCCGCCTGCGCCACAATCTACGTGCAAAAGCTGTGTTGTGTCCGGGATTGCGGATTAAATTTGACGACAAGGTAAACAAAGAAACCCACGAGTGGTTCTACGAAGATGGGTTACAGGATTACCTGTTAAGCGCGGTGAAAGAATTTATTACCGTGCCGGAAGACGTGCCGTTTACTGGTAGCTTTAGCGGTAATGGTGAAGCGGCGGACTGGGCTGTAATGTGGCTGCCTGAAGGCGGTGACCTGGTCACTGAAAGCTACGTTAACCTGATCCCAACGGCCCAGGGCGGAACGCATGTCAACGGCTTGCGCCAAGGCTTACTTGAGTCCATGCGGGAATTCTGCGAATTCAGGAACCTCATGCCTCGTGGCGTGAAACTCACCCCCGATGATATCTGGGACCGCTGTACCTATATTTTGTCTACTAAAATGCATGACCCACAGTTTGCCGGGCAAACGAAAGAGCGGCTGTCCTCGCGTCAGGCGTCAGCGTTTGTGTCTGGCGTGGTAAAAGATGCATTTAGTTTGTGGTTAAACCAACATACCGATGTCGCTGAAGCGCTGGCCGAAATGTGTATTAACAATGCACAGCGTCGTTTACGTCAGAACAAGAAAGTCGCCCGTAAAAAGGTGACGCAGGGCCCGGCGTTGCCAGGTAAGCTTACTGACTGCTCGTCGCAGGATATTAATCACTCTGAACTGTTCCTGGTGGAAGGGGATTCAGCGGGTGGTTCTGCAAAGCAGGCCCGCGACCGTGAATTCCAGGCCATTATGCCGTTGCGCGGTAAAATCCTGAACAGTTGGGAAGTCGACTCCAGTCAGATTCTGGGTTCACAAGAAATTCATGATATCTCGGTAGCGCTGGGCATTGATCCTGACTCAGATGATTTGTCGGGCTTGCGCTACGGTAAAATTTGTATTCTGGCTGATGCCGATTCAGACGGGCTGCACATTGCAACATTGTTGTGCGCCTTGTTCGTACGTCATTTCCGCACCCTGGTAAATGCTGGTCATGTGTATGTTGCCATGCCGCCACTGTTTCGAATTGACGTGGGCAAGGAAGTCTTTTACGCGTTGGATGAAGCTGAAAAGCAGGGCGTGCTAGACCGTATTGAAGCGGAAAAGCGCAGAGCCAAGGTTAACGTACAACGCTTCAAAGGACTGGGTGAGATGAACCCATTGCAGCTTCGCGAAACGACCATGGATCCGAACACCCGTCGTTTGGTACAGCTTACCGCTGACGATGCCGACGACATGTTAGAAATGATGGATATGCTGTTGGCCAAAAAGCGCTCCGGCGACCGCAAACAGTGGCTGGAAAGCAAAGGCAATATGGCAGAGGTGGTGTAACCACCTCACTATCAGGGATGAGCAACGATTTGAAAGCAATTCTATTTGACCACGACGGTACACTGATCAACTCAGAAGCGGTGCACTTTGCCCTCTGGCAACAAGTGCTCCGCCCGTTTCAGGTTGAACTTACCGAACAGTACTACAATGACGTCATGGCCGGTATTCCGGTTCCGCAGAATGCGATTGATGCCGTAAGGGACTTCAAGCTTCCTATTTCTGCTGAAGAATTGGCTGAAAGTAAGCAATTACTTACAAAAGCGCACCTTATGAAAGGCCCTTTCCCTTTAATGCCTGGTGCTGACGATACGCTGAAGCGCTGTAAGGACAAAGGGTTGCGGCTAGCGATTGTCACTGGCGGGAGCCGGTTATCAGTTATGCGCACTATGGAATGCTACGGCTATGAAGACATCATTGAGTGCGTCGTTGCAGTCGAAGATGTGGAGCGTAGTAAACCGGCGCCGGATTGTTATTTAAAAGCCCTGAACGAAATGGGTCTGTCGGCGTCTGAGGCGATGGCAGTTGAAGACACCGAGCATGGCCTCAAAGCGGCAGTTGAGGCAGGGTTGCGTTGTGTTGCTATTCCAACAGCGCAGTCAGAGACGCATGACTTTAGCGCTGCCAGTGCCCAGTATTCGAATCTGTCTGACTGGGTTCGTGCTGAAATAGACTGTTTATAAATCAGAAGCGGAGAGTCGCGCTTACATGTTTCGTCGATTATTTTTAATCATTCTGCTGACGCTGTTGATTGTGATAGCCGGTTTAGCATTTTTAACCCTCGATCAGTCACCTATAGTAACACGGGAGTCTTCCCGGCAAGTAGACAATGCCGACACGGTTAAGGACCTGCTAAAGCAGCTAAAAAACAGTGTCGAAGACCGCCACGCGCAGCAAAAAGTCCTGATCTCTGAATCGCAATTTGAAAGTCTTATGGGTTTTGCACAACGAGCTTTGCCCGGCTTTCAGGGGGCAGTGGAGATTGATCCGGGTAAAACGGTAATTCAGGCCAGTATGGCGCTGCCTGCGCCGGCAGACAGTTTATTTATCAACCTGACTGCTCAGGTATTTCCTGCCGATGGCGTCGACATTGACTATGTTCGCATTGGCAGTTTAATCATCCCCGGCGATACCGCCCTGAATATTGCGGTATGGCTGGTGGATAAATTCACAAAGAGCGATGTTGCAAGCACGGCTGCCAATCAAATTACCCGCGTTACTATGACAGACGCGGAGCTTACGCTGGATATGCGCCCGCTGGATGAGCTGTTGGCACAAATTGATGTCGCGCGGGAAAACATCAGTGATGGCGAAGATCCGTTAGGCGAATTGACGACTTCGTATCTGGCCTTTTTAGACGATTCTCCGCTGGGGAATTCACCCACGCCGCAAACCATTGCCAAGTACCTTAATCTGGTATTAAGTCGAGCCGCCACTTTAAGTGATGAGTCTACTGCGGTTCTACACAACCAGGCCGCGTTGTTGTCGCTGGCTATTTATCTTGGCGACCACCGAATTTCCCAACTGGTAGGCGCCAGTCATCCCACCCCTGGTGATGTTGCTGAGCCAAGAGCGCCTGCAGTGCTGGCTCAACGCAATGATTTAGCCAAACACTTTACTATTTCAGCGGCCATACAAATTCTGTCTCAGCAAAATATGACACTGGCCATTGGTGAGTTTAAAGAATTAATGGACCGGGCAATGGGTGGCAGTGGATACAGTTTTGTGGACTTGGCTGCCGATATGTCGGGTATGGCATTTGCCCGAGTGGCCAGCGATCCTAACAGCGCGCAACAGGTGCAGGCGATGGCAGAAGCGCGACTTCGGGAAAGAGATATCCTGCCGTATATCGGTGGTCTGCCTGAAGGACTCAGTAAAGCAGAATTTCGTCGTCGCTATACTGAAGTGGACAGTCCGGCTTACCGTAAACAGGTAGCCGACATTCAGCAGCGCATCGACAATTTGGCGTTGTACCAGCTAAACACCGGCTCCGGTAATTAGCTGGTCAGCAAAAAGCAGGCCCCAAAGTTATTTTTGAGAAACGGCTGTAAACTGCCCAAGTGTGGCCAACGCCAGTTCAATTTTCTTTACCAGCGGCACCAGTGCCGCTTTAGCTTCGTCTTCTGGCAAGGTTTTTAACGCTTGCCAATCCTGCGCAATTTCTTCTACATACGGTGAGAAGCGTTTAGCGCGGGTAGTGAAGCCGCTGTCTTCGGCAAAGATCGCCGCAAACTTGCCTTTTTGTTGTTGCTGAAGCTGGTCCAGTCGTGCGTCGGCGTCTACCGCTTTGCGATATAACGTTTGCAGCGTTTCTTGTAATTGCTGATGTACAGAATCCAAGTGAGCGCTCCTGTAAAATTCATTAAAGTTAACTAAAGTGTGGCCGATACAGCCATGAGGTGGGCAATTCTGCCCACTTTTTAACATTGCTACAAGCAAATAAGGAAACTGGTATGGATATTCAAGGTGCAAACGCCTCTGGAACGTCCGGTGCGTCGCTTGAGTTGGCATCGCTGAAACTGGCCAAAGACCAGCAGAAGCAAGATGGCCAGGCTACGCTTCAGTTGCTGGAATCAGCCGCTGACGTACCAAAAACCACATCCGCCAATCCGGCTATCGGCGCCAACATCGATACCTATGCGTGATTAATGGGGCTTTGCTCCAGCGGATGAAGACGTAAGTCGACCGGCGTTTTGCCAGGTTGGCCGCCAATCTCGGTAACGAGTTTGGGGACCATAAATCCTGGCTGACGCTTTATTACTTCTGCCATCAGTGTTCTGGCCTCATCCAATGTCACATCAAAATGCGCCGCACCTTGTACCTTGTCGAGCGTATGCAGGTAATAAGGCATGACACCCGCGTCAAACAATGCTTCGTTGAGTGCTTCCTGTGCGTCAGCCGTATCGTTTACACCGCGCAGTAACACGGCCTGATTCAGCAGTGTCACTCCAGCCTGTTTTAGCGTTGCCAGACGGTTAACTAGCTCAGCTGATAACTCATTCGCGTGGTTGACATGTAGCACCAGAATACGTTGCAGAGGGCTGGTGGCGAACCAGTCAAAAAAGGCGCAGTCCAATCGCTCCGGTAGCACAACGGGCAGTCGTGTATGGATCCGCAGGCGTTTGATGTGACTGATGTCGGCAATTTGCCGGGCCATGTCAGCCAAATGTGTGTCTTTCGCCATCAATGGATCGCCGCCGGAAAAAATGACTTCATTGATTTGACTGTTGGCCGCAAGGTAGTCGATATGCGCGGCAAATTCCTGTTTCGACAAGCTGTTGTCGCTATAAGGAAAATGCCTACGGAAACAGTAACGACAGTTTACCGCACAGCCACCTCGCACGATCATAAGTACGCGACTATTATATTTATGCAGCAGGCCGCGACCGGCGGTATCGTGTTCGCTCAGTGGATCCAATACAAACCCCGGAGGCGTTAAGAACTCTTTGCGGTCAGGCAGAACCTGAAGTAACAACGGATCGTGACGGTTACCTTTTTCCATCAAACGGGCAAAATGGCGCGGCACGCGCATGGGAAATAAACGGCGTGCTTCGGCGTCAGCAGCAAAATCGCTGCTGTCGATTTGAAGGTACTGCAGCAATGAAATAGGATCAGTAAAGCTCATGGCCAATTCTTTTTGCCAGTTTTGCTCTACAGTTAAGCGATTTTTTTGTATTATTTGCGCCACTAAAACTAAAACCTATCAGTGTTATTGAGGAATTATGGCTAATTTCAGCACTAACGAGTTCAAAGCGGGCCTGAAAATCATGCTCGACGGCGAGCCATGCAACATTCTAGAAAACGAATATGTTAAGCCGGGTAAAGGCCAGGCGTTTAACCGCGTTAAAATTCGTAAGCTTATTTCTGGCAAAGTGCTGGAAAAAACCTTCCGCTCGGGTGAATCAGTTGAAGGCGCAGACGTAATGGATACGGAACTGGCTTATCTGTACACCGACGGTGAATTCTACCACTTTATGAACAATGAAACATTCGAACAAATCGCAGCAGACGAAAAAGCGGTAGGTGAGAACATTAAGTGGTTGGCAGAAAACGACGTTTGTACCATCACACTGTGGAATGGTTCACCTATTACGGTAACACCACCCAACTTCGTAGAGCTGGAAATCACCGAAACTGACCCTGGCCTGAAAGGCGATACGGCAGGAACCGGTGGCAAGCCTGCGACACTGTCTACCGGTGCGGTAGTTCGTGTACCCTTATTCATTCAAACCGGTGAAGTGATCAAAGTAGACACGCGTACCGGTGAATATGTGTCACGCGCACAAAAATAACTATGTATTGCGCAGGCACCTTGCCTGCGCTTATTCCTGAGCATTCTGCATGTCAAAGCCTGCCTGGCAACCTACCGCATCGTTACAAGCACTTAAAGCACGCGCTGAACTGTATCAGCAAATTCGCCAGTTTTTTGCCAGACGCAACGTACTGGAAGTGGATACGCCGACGCTATCTCACGGCACGGTAACAGATGTGCATCTGGATGCCTTTTCCTGTGAATTCAATCACAGCAGTTCAGGTAAACCAGAAACCTTGTATTTGCAAACGTCGCCTGAATTTGCGTTAAAGCGCTTATTATCAGCGTATAAAACCTGCATTTATCAGTTGGGCAAAGCGTATCGGCACGAAGGGCAGGGACGTTGGCATAATCCCGAATTCACCATGTTGGAGTGGTATCGGGTTGGGTTTGATCACCATGCGCTTATGCAGGAAGTCAGCGACCTGTTGAAGG